>JACMMB010000111.1 GCA_014379305.1 Akkermansiaceae bacterium | reverse complement strand
GGAGATTTACGCTGGAGACGAAGTGGCGGAATCGGATGAATGCCGCTGCTCGCATCCCGAGAACGGCAGGGCGTTTTTGAATACGGAGAATTACCACAAACTGAGATTTTCGTGAAGACCGGGAGTGAGCAAATTTTAGCCAAGGCCGCCTATAGATCGGTGATCGGAGCTGGTGACTACTGGTGGAGACCGATCAAAGCGGGGCAGGTTTTTCGGATAGAGGATCTGGAGGGCAATCAGGCTGCGGACACACTTTTCTACAAGGATGGGGATTTGGCGGAGAGATATAGTGCGAGCGATACGATCAAGAAGCAGTGCGGGCTTTATCTGACAACCGGCTCGAAGCTGATTTCGAATCGGGGGAATGTGATGTTGGAAATCGTGGCGGATACCTGCGGGCGGCACGATACCTTGGGTGGTGCGTGTTCGCGGGAGAGCAATACGATGCGTTACGCGCTCGAAAAAGAGCCAATGCACGCTTGCCGGGATAGTTTTATCCGAGGCATCCAGGAGATGGGGGGAGGTAAGGTTGACATCACTTGCAATATCAATTTCTTCATGAACGTGCCTGTGTCTCCGGCGGGCAAACTGGAATTCGCGGATGGCGTTTCCGGACCGGGAAGGTATGTGGAAATGCGGGCGATGATGGATGTAGTGGCGCTGGTTTCCAATTGTCCGCAGCTGAACAACCCGTGCAACGGATGGAACCCGACGCCGATAGAGGTAATGATCTGGAGAGACTGATTTATGTTCGGGAAGGTATTGATCGCAAATCGGGGGGAGATTGCAGTGCGGATAAGCCGGACTTTGCGGGATATGGGCGTGAAAGTGGTTGCGGTTTACTCCGAGGCGGATCGTGCGGCCCGCCATGTTCTGGAAGCGGACGAAAAATATCTGTTAGGTCCGGGTCCGGTGGATCAGAGCTACCTGAAAATGGAGCGGCTCCTGGCAGTGATCCGCGAGAGCGGTGCGGAGGCGGTGCACCCAGGTTACGGGCTGCTGAGTGAGAACGCGGATTTTGCGGAAAAGTGTGAGGATCTCGGCTGTAAGTGGCTCGGTCCATCGCCGGATTCAATGCGGAGGTTCGGCATGAAGCATACGGCGCGGGAATTGGCTGTGGCGGCGGAGGTGCCGCTCTGTCCGGGAACGGGCTTGCTGGGCTCGACACGGGAGGCCTTGGCCGCCGCAGCGGAGATTGGGTTTCCGCTAATCTTGAAAAGCACGGCTGGCGGGGGCGGGATTGGCATGCAGGTGTGCCGCTCGTTAGATGAGTTGCGGGATGCGTTCGATAAAGTGGTCAGGATGGCGCGGGCGAACTTCGGTGAGTCCGGGGTGTTTCTGGAAAGATTTGTGGAATCCGCAAGGCACATCGAGGTGCAGATTTTTGGAGATGGTCAGGGAAAGATTCTGGTATTGGGTGAGCGGGATTGTTCGGTGCAGAGGCGCAACCAAAAGGTGGTGGAGGAGACTCCAGCACCCGGTCTAACAGATGAGACGCGCGGGAGCTTGTTTGCGGCGGCGGTGCGGTTGGGTGGGGCGCTGAAATACCGCTCGGCAGGCACTGTGGAGTTTCTTTTCGATAAGGTACGGGAGGAGTTTTATTTTCTGGAGGTCAATACCCGGCTGCAGGTCGAGCATGGGGTGACGGAACTGGTGACGGGGGTGGACTTGGTGGAGTGGATGGTCCGGCTGGGGGCGGGGGATAATCCGATAGCGGAGATTGGGAAGATCGAGTCGATTGGTGCGGCAATGGAGGTGCGGGTTTATGCGGAGGATGCGGCGAAAAATTTCCTGCCGAGTGCGGGTTTGATCACTGTGGCGAAGTTCCCGGAAAATGTGCGATGTGATGGTTGGGTGGAGGCGGGGACCGAGGTGAGCACGTTTTATGATCCCCTGTTGGTGAAAATTCTGGTGAAGGGAGAATCCCGGGCGGATGTTTTGGGGAAAATGGCGGAGGCTCTGGCCGGAACGCGGATCGCCGGGATTCGGACGAATCTTGATTATCTCGCGCAGATTGTTTCAAGTGAGGATTTCCGGGAGGGTGGCGTGAGTACGAAATGGCTGGAAAGCTTGGTTTACAAAGCGCGGATTATCGAAGTTTCCAAAGGCGGCATGATGACGACGGTGCAGGATTGGCCAGGTCGATTGGGATATTGGGATGTGGGGGTGCCACCTTCAGGGCCCATGGATTCGCTGGCGTTCAGGATGGCAAATCGACTGGTGGGTAACGATGACAAGGCGGCTGCTCTGGAGTGCACGGTGGCCGGGCCGACACTGAAGTTCGGATTTGATTCAGTGATCGCGCTTTCAGGGGCTGAAATGGGTGCCCGGCTTGATTCCGAAATAATGGAAATGGGTAAGGCGGTTGGAGTCAAGGCAGGGCAGATTCTGGAACTGGGTAAAGCCAGTGACGGGTGTCGGACGTATCTGGCGATTGCCGGGGGGATCGATGTGCCGGAATATCTAGGGAGCAAATCGACTTTTACGCTGGGCAAGTTCGGCGGGCACAGCGGCCGGGCTTTGTTGGCCGGCGATGTTTTGGAAATTGCCGGGACTATCGGGGTGGTTTCGGAAATTGCTTACCGGCTTCCGTTTCCGGCTAGGGAATGGGAAATCGGGGTTTTATATGGACCGCACGGAGCGCCGGAATTTTTCACGGATGGGGATATCGAGACATTTTTTAATACAGATTGGATGGTGCATTTCAATTCGGCGCGGACGGGGGTGCGTCTGATCGGACCCAAGCCGGAGTGGGCGCGGACGGACGGCGGGGAAGCAGGCCTTCATCCATCAAACATTCACGATAACGCCTATGCGGTCGGAGCGGTGGATTTCACCGGGGATATGCCGGTTATTTTGGGGCCTGACGGGCCAAGCTTGGGAGGGTTTGTCTGCCCTGTGACAATCATCGAGGCGGAGCTTTGGAAGATGGGTCAGTTGAAGCCCGGGGATCGGGTGAGGTTTTTGGCGGTAGGCGTGCAAGCTGCCCGTGAGCAGGCTGCCAAGGTGGAGGCATGGCTGGAAAAAGGCGGTGAGTATCCGCTTTTACCTAAGGGTGAAATGGAGAGCATGATCGTTGGCAGAGGCAAGGTGCAGGGGGAGGATGTGGTGATTCGCAGGGCGGGGGATCAGTATGTTTTGTTGGAGATTGGAGACTTGATTCTGGATCTGAGATTGAGGTTTCTGGTGCACCTTTTGCATGAGTGGCTGAAACAGGAGAAACGGGTTGGTTTTGTGGACGTGACGCCGGGCATTCGTTCGCTGCAGGTGCATTACGATCCTTGGAAAACAAATGAGCAGGAGCTGGTGGATTTATTGCTGGCGGGGTTGGAGGAGTTGCCTGCGCTGGAGGATGCCGAAGTGGAGTCGAGGGTCGTGCATTTGCCGCTGGCTTGGAATGATCCAAGCACTCAAGTGGCGATAGAGCGCTATATGACCGGAGTGCGGGCGGACGCACCTTGGTGCCCTAGCAATATCGAATTCATCCGCCGGATCAATGGACTTGGTTCCATCGATGAGGTGAAGGAAATTGTTTTTTCCGCGGAGTATCTGGTGCTGGGACTCGGCGATGTTTACCTGGGTGCGCCAGTGGCGACTCCGCTTGATCCGAGGCATCGGCTGGTAACGACGAAATACAACCCGGCGAGAACATGGACACCGGAGAATGCGGTAGGTATTGGCGGCGCCTATCTTTGTATTTACGGAATGGAGGGTCCGGGGGGTTATCAATTTGTGGGTCGGACCACGCCGATCTGGAGCAGCTATCAGGAAACCGAAGTGTTTGTAAAAGGAGTCCCGTGGTTGCTGAGATTTTTTGACCGGATTAGGTGGGAGGAGGTTTCCGCGGACAGATTGATGGATTTGCGGCGTGAAATTCTGACAGGTGAGTTCGTGCCGAAGATCGAGATGGAGCGCTTCCGTCTGGGGGACTATTTAGTGTTTTTAGATGAGGAATCCGGGTCGATCGAGGATTTCAGGAGCAAGCAGAGACAGGCGTTTTCCAAAGAGAGAAAGCGCTGGGAAGAAGCGGGTTTGAATGTGGTGGATGTGGAGGAGACGGAGTTGGAGAGTGAGAAGATTGAGTTGCCGGGGGGTTGCGAGTTCGTGGAGTCGCCAATGATGGGTAGCGTTTGGAAAGTCGATGTTATGGAGGGAGATATTGTTGAAGCCGGAAGGACGGTTTTAATTCTGGAGGCGATGAAAATGGAGATGGCCGTGACGATTCCAAACGCGGGAGTCATAGAGAGAGTCATGGTTTCGCCAGGATCGATGGTGAAGGCGGGTGATCCGCTTTTCATTATGAAATTAGTGAAATGAATCTGCTGACTATTCGAGCGTTTAAAGAGGTGTATGTTGCGGGTCGTGGATTGGAGGAAGCGATGCGTAAGGTTTGGGAGGCGATCCGTGATGAGCCGGATGAGGGGATTTTCATTTCAAAGATGAGTTGGGACGGAGTGATGGCCCAGATTTCCGTGATCAGGGAAGATCTGGTTTTATATGGGATTCCTTTTGTGGCTAAAGACAATATTGATGTCGCGGGCTTACCAACCACGGCGGCTTGTCCGCAGTATTCCTATGAGCCGGTGGAGTCGGCGACTGTGATTCGGCTGTTGCAGGAAGCGGGAGCGGTATGTTTCGGAAAAACGAATTTGGATCAGTTCGCAACCGGATTGGTCGGGGTGAGGACCCCGTATCCGGTGCCAAAGAATCCTTTCGATGCCAACTATATCCCGGGTGGCTCAAGCTGTGGATCGGCGGTAGCAGTGGCGAAGGGCTTGGTGCCATTTTCGCTGGGAACGGATACGGCGGGTTCAGGCCGGGTGCCGGCGGCTTACAATGAGCTGATCGGATTAAAGCCGACGCGTGGCTATATATCTACCATGGGTGTGGTAGATGCCTGCAAGTCGCTGGACTGCGTCTCGGTATTCACGAATTCCTGTGAGGATGCGGATTTGGTTTTGCGGGTGACGGCCAAATATGATCCGGATGAGGCATGGAGCAGGAAACCGCCTGGAAAGTGGAATCGGTTGCCGGGAAAGTTTCGCTTTGGAGTTCCCAAGGCGAGCGAGCTGAGGTTTTTCGGCTGGGATGCGGCCGGGGCGTTGTATGAGGGGGCTGCAGTGGAGTTCGAGGCGCTGGGGGGGGCGAGAATTGAAGTGGATGTGGAGCCGTTTCTGGGTGCTGCAAAGCTGCTATACGAAGGTCCATGGGTGACCGAGCGATTTATCGGGATCAAGGAGTTTTTGAAAGCGAAGCCGGAGGCGGTTTTGGAGGTGACGAGGGAGATCATAGAGAAGGGAGAGTTGCCACTGGCGGGTGATCTTTTTGCCGCGCAATACCGGCTGGCGGAATACAAACGGTTGGCTACGCAGGAGATGGAGAAGGTCGATTTTATGCTTTTGCCAACCACGCCGCGGAATTTCACCTTGGCAGAGGTGGCTGCGGAACCGATCAGGCTGAATTCAATTCTTGGAACTTATACAAATTTCATGAACCTCCTGGACTATGCTGCGGTGGCTTTGCCAGCAGGCAGGTATGAGGGAAAACTGCCGTGGGGGGTGACGATTTTCGCTGAGGCGGGGATGGACCGGGCTCTGTTAGAGCTAGGGGCGAAGTATGAGGAAAAGATCGGGAGAGGGAAATCGACACCATGTGCTGAAGGTTTTGATGAGGTGCAGGTGGTGGTTTGCGGGGCGCACTTGGAGGGGATGGCTCTAAACTGGCAACTTGCCGAACGGGGTGGGAGTCTCGTCGCGAAAACCACGACGGCGGATTGCTACCGGCTGTATCTCGTCCCTGCCAGCGGGGCGCTGCCCGAGAGACCGGCGTTAGTGCGGGTGGGGGACGGGGATGGGCTCGAAATCGAGTGTGAGGTTTGGAGATTAAAGACAGAGGGTTTTGGAGATTTTGTAAGCAAAATACCGGGACCTCTGGGGATGGGAAAAGTGCTGATGGAGAATGGGGTCGAGCTTTGCGGGTTTATCGCGGAGCCTAGAGCCGTAGTGGGTGCGAGAGATTTATCGGAGTTCGGTGGATGGCGGGGATATCTGTTGGATAAAAGATGAAGTTCGTGGTTGCCCCAGAATCGGTTGTCATGGCGGCTTAAGCTTGTCAGACGGGGTCTGTGAGTGTGAGCTTTCACGGATAGTGTCATGAAATTATGAAAGCGCGTTTGATTTGGATCGTGGCGTTGCTGGTGGCGATTGTGGGTTTGCCGATGGCGTTGAAGCGAGAAAGCGAAACGGCATCGCCACGTTCAGCAGACGACAGGCTGGTAATTCTTTCACCGCATAATGAGTCGATCCGCAAAGAGTTCGGGGAGGCGTTTGCGGCCTGGTGGAAAAAAGCAAAGGGGCGCTCGGTCTATGTGGATTGGCGGACGCCAGGGGGAACTTCGGAGATCCGGATGGTGATTGACGCAGGGTTCAAAGCGGCGGAGGAAACGGGACGGGACGGAATCGGAGTGGATTTATTCTTCGGGGGGGGAGAGCCGGATTTCGCGGGGCAGGCAAAAGCAGGAAGGTTTGTGCCGTTGGATGTTTTTTTACGAAAGCCGGAGCTTTTCGGTGAGAAGGGAGCGATTCCCGAGAATTTCACCGGGGAGAGGTATTATGCAGCGGACAGGGTCTGGGTGGGGACTTGCATATCACAATTCGGGATCTGTTTTAACCCGGACTACTTGAAGCGATTGGGGCTGAGCGAGCCGACGAAGTGGCGCGATTTGGGGGATGCCGGGTATGTGGGTTCTTTGGCTTTGGCGGATCCGACGAAAAGTGGATCGGTTGCGAGGACTTTCGAGCTGTTGGTGCAAGGAGAAATGCAAAGCGCGCGGGCGGCTGGCGGCGAGTTGCGGAATGGATGGGATGAGGGGCTGCGCTTGATCCAACGGATGGCGGCGAACGCGCGGTATTTCACCGATAGTGCCTCGAAGATACCCCAGGATGTGGGTCAGGGAAATGCGGCGGCGGGAATGTGCATTGATTTCTATGGCCGGAGTTACGCGACTGAGCTGGCGACGGATGATGGGAGGCCTCGTGTGGTGTGGATCGCGCCACTGGGCGGAACGACTCTGAGTGCGGATCCGGTGGCGGTCTTGAAAGGCGCCCCTCATCCTGAGATCGCCCAGGAATTCGTGGAATTCTGTCTCACGAAAGAAGCGCAGGGACTGTGGTTTTTAAGACCAGGCTTGGAAGGTGGGCCGGTTGAGCGGGCCTTGCATAGAAATCCAATCCGGCAGGATTTGTATGATGAGGCAACGCTGGCCAAGACAACGATGCCCGGGGTGAAGCCATATGCGGATGAGGGGAATTTCACCTATGATCGCGAGCTGACAGGGAAGGTTTTCAATACCCTGCGGCAGTTGGTGAAAGTGATGTGTATCGACTCACATGAGGAAATGAAATCGGCATGGGAGGCGATGATTGCTGCCGGGATGCCGGAGGAGGCGGTGATGGTTTTCCACGATGTTTCCAAAGTGAGTCATGAGGTCGCAGGGCAGGGTGACGCGGGCTTGGATAACAAGGACTCGCTCGTGCAAGGAGCCCGGATGATGGAGTTGGGAGAGTGGTTCCGGGGAAATTATGTTAGAGCGCGGCAGATTGCGGAGAATTCGAAGCTCAAAATTCAAACATCAAAAGCTAGATGATGAATCGCAAGTTAGCCTGGGGGATTACGCTGGGGGTCGTGGCGCTGTTTGCATTGTTTTTCGTATATCCGGCATGGATGGTAGTGAAGCAGGCTTTTCAGGCGACCGATGGTAATGGGGAGACCATGTGGACGATGGATTTCATCCGGGTGGTGTTTTTGAATCCAATTTACCGGGAAGGGCTTTGGAATGCTTTCATGATGGGGGTTGTGAGCACGGGGTTGACTCTATTGCTGGCATTCCCGCTGGCGTTGGTGGCGCATCGATATGATTTCCCGGGCAAGCGGTTTCTCGGAGTGCTGGTTTTGGCTCCGATGATTTTGCCGCCGTTTGTAGGGGCGGTGGGAATCAAAATGATGCTGGGAGTGAACGGGGCATTCAATGCGCTGCTGATCGATCTGGGTGTGATAGATGCGGCGAGGCCGTTTGACTGGCTGGCCGAGGGCAGGTTCGCCGGAATTGTGGTGATGAATGCGCTCCATCTTTATCCGATTCTGTATATGAATATCGCAGCGGCGCTGGCTAATCTCGATCCGGCGATGGAGCAAGCGGCGGAAAATCTGGGCTGCCCGCCATGGAAACGATTTTGTAAGATCACCCTTCCGCTGGCAATGCCGGGGGTATTTGCCGGGAGCGCGCTGGTGTTTATCTGGTCATTCACGGAACTCGGGGTGCCGCTGGTTTTTGATTATGCAAGGATTGCCCCGGTGCAGATTTTTGACGGGATCAAGGGACTGGATAAGAACCCCGTGCCTTACGCGTTGACGGCTATCCTGCTGGTGGTCGCCGCGGCAGTGTTTGCTCTGGCGAAACTGGTGATGGGTCGGGCACCTTTGGGAACGGCACCGCGGCCGAAGGGGCGGAGCGACGGGCAAAAAATCGCGGGGTGGAGAGGGTTTGCCTATGCTGGTTTTTTTGCCGGTGTTTTCCTGATTGCTTCGATTCCACACATCGGGGTGGTTTTGCTTTCGGTGGCTGAAAGATGGTATGGGACGGTGCTTCCTGATGAGCTTACCATGCGGCATTATATTGAGGCTTTGGGAAACGGGCTGGTAGTGCCTTCGATTCAAAACAGCCTGATGTATGCCGGCACGGCTACGATAATGGCTGTGTTGATCGGCCTGTGTGTGGCGTGGGTGGTTGTGAGGTCGGATTTGAAACTCAGAAGTTGGCTGGATGCGCTGGTGATGATGCCTCTGGCGGTGCCGGGACTGGTGATGGCTTTCGGATATCTGGCGCTTTCCCAGGAAGGCAAGCCGTTTGCATTTTTGGTTGGGGCCGGGGGGAGTCCGTTCTTTCTGCTGGCAATCGCATATTGCATCCGTCGTTTGCCGTATGTAGTCAGGGCGGCGGTTGCCGGTTTGCAGCAGAGCAATCCGGCGTTGGAGGAGGCGGCGAAATCGTTGGGGGCGACCCCGATGAGGATGATGCGGCGAGTGGCGATTCCTCTGATTGGGGCAAATCTGGCGGCGGGCGCAATTCTCGGTTTCGCCTTCGCGATGCTTGAGGTGAGCGACAGTTTGATTTTGGCCCAGCAGACCCAGCATTATCCGATTACGAAGGCGATATACGCCCTATTGAGCACGCTCGGGAACGGCACGGAACTGGCGGCGGCCCTAGGGGTCTGGGCGATGGTGTTTTTGTCCGTTGCCATCATGGGAGCAGCGGTGCTTGGTGGCAAGCGGGGTGGGCTTTTCAAGGTTTTGGCAGAAATGACGGTTTGCGGTGGTGCGCTCGCGAACCCAAAAACCATAAGAAAGAAAAAAGCGGCCCGACCGAT
>JACMMB010000013.1 GCA_014379305.1 Akkermansiaceae bacterium | reverse complement strand
GGTTGGAGAAATCCTTCATGCCGAAGGATTTTGCCCTTTTCGCATGGCTCCAAGTTCGCTGTATTCGCCCTGCGGAAATGATCCTTCCGCGCGATCTCAATATTCTCCATGCTCACGCTACTTGTTGCTTTGCCGATTCTGGCGTTTATCGCCATTATTCTTGGCGCCCCGCCCCGCCAAACCGCACTCGGCGTGGCCGCAGTCAACCTCATCCTGGGATTAGCATCGGTATTCAGCTGGAATCACCAGATATGGAATTTTTCCCTGCGGATCCTTGATCGCCCTGCATTGCATCTGAGCTTTGGATACATTGATGGCATGAGCGTGGTGATGGTGCTCCTGTCAGTCATTGTCGCGCTTGCCGCCGTTCTCTCCGGCAAAGCCCCTCAGGGAAATGAAAAGCTCTATTACGGTTCATCCCTGTTAATCGCCGCAGGGGCGATAGGGGCTTTTACCTCCACGGATTTGTTTTTCTTTTATGCTTTTCACGAACTCGCGTTGATTCCGACCTTTCTGATGATCGGCATGCTGGGGAGTGGCGATCGCCGGGGGATTGCCTGGAAAATCACGATTTATCTGGGACTTGGCTCGCTGGTTCTATTGGCAGGATTGGTATGGCTGGCTTCACTTGCCGGGACTTACAACATCCCTGAAATGCTCGACTCCGCCGGCAAGATCGATCCGGCTTCTCAAAAGGGCATTGCAGCTTTGTTAATCATCGGTTTCGGAACACTGGTTTCGCTGTTCCCATTCCACTCATGGGCAGCTCCCGCCTATGCCAGCGCCCCGGCGCCGACTGCGATGCTCCATGCGGGTGTGCTGAAAAAATTCGGTCTTTACGGAATGCTGCGGATTGCCGTGCCGCTGGTGCCGGACGGATTGCAAGTCTGGCTTACACCCCTGCTGGTATTATTGGTTGGGAATATTCTCTGGGTGGGTATGGTGACGATTTCCCAAAAACGCCTCGATACGCTTTTGGGCAACTCGTCGGTGATGCACATGGGCTATATTTTCCTTGCCATCGCCGCGTTGATCGCTGTCCCGGAGAATACCTTGGCGAGACCTGCTGCGATCATGCTCATGTTCGCGCACGGCATTTCCATCGCCTTGCTCTTCGGGCTAGCAGATCGTATCGAGCGGAGCACCGGTTCGTTGGATCTTTCCGATCTAGGCGGCTTGGCCAAGTCAGCACCCAGGATGGCTTTTATTTTTGGCATCGCAGCCATGGCATCCATCGGCCTCCCGGGCCTGGCCAATTTCTCGGGAGAAATTCTCGTATTCCTTTCCGCTTTCCAAAATTACTCGCCTGCAAATGGTCTTGGACCAGTTCAGATCACCTGCATTCTGGCGATTTGGGGAGTGGTGATTTCGGCCATTTACATGCTCCGTGCGTATCGGAATATTTTCCAAGGTCCGACGGTGAAGATGACCGAAGGTGCTCATGATCTGAGCGTAGCGGATCGCATCCCGGCCGTGCTTTTGGTCATGGCACTTCTTGTCGTCGGTTTCTTCCCAAACGTCCTGCTCAATCTTTTGAAGTGAATCAGCAAACATCTCCATATGCCCGCCTACTATCTTGAAGCCCTCACAGTCACTCTTGGCTTCATCATCCTGCTTGCCGAGGCCTTCGTCCCTTCGAAAAACAAATCTTGGGCAGGTCTGGCCGGCGCGATCGGGCTGGCGGTGATTCTGATTCTCGCTTTTTTCGCCATCGGACCTGATGAAAAACCGGAAGCCGGCTGGTCAAATTGGCAGTTGTGGAATTTTTACCAGTTCGATTCGTTGGCGAGGTTCTACAAACTCTTTTCATTGTTCACTGCGGCAATGGTTCTCCTGCTTGCTGTCGACTACCGCCAGATTCTCGCCCGCTTCACGGAAAATCCGAAATCCGAAGAGGGAACCGGGGAGTTTTACTCGTTACCGATTTTCGCCTGTGGCGGCATGATGTGGATGGCATCCGCGAAAGACCTGGCAGGTGCCTTCGTTGCCCTTGAGCTGGTGACGGTCACTTTCTACATCATGGTCGCCTACATGCGTAGAAACGTCGGTTCTCTCGAAGCCGGAGTGAAATATCTCATCCTCGGGGCGCTCAGCACAGGATTTCTGGTTTATGGCATCGCATGGATTTATGGAACCACTGGAACCATGAGCCTCCCGGCCATGCCCGAAGCGATTTTGAAAGTACAAAACACGGTCCCGCTACTTTTTGGAATCGCCCTGGTCCTGGTGGCGCTCGGTTTCAAAGTTGGGGCGGTGCCGATGCAGATGTGGATTCCAGACGTGTATCAAGGCGCACCGACGCCGACCACCGCTTTCCTTTCAGTAGGATCCAAAGCAGCAGGTTTCATTTTGCTCATCCGTTTCCTCACTCCGTTTCTAGGTGAAACGTCCCCGGTCCGGGGCCAAGTGCTCACCATCCTGCTTATTATAGCCGGGGCGACCTTGCTTTACGGAAATCTTGCGGCTATCCCGCAAACCAATTTCAAGCGTCTTCTCGCCTATTCCTCGATCGCGCATGCTGGATTTCTAATCCTGGCGCTTGCGGCATGGACACCGGTTTCTGAATTGTCCGTGACCTCTACAGAGGCGGTTTCATTTTATCTCGCCACCTACCTGCTGATGACTCTCGGTGTCTTCTTCATCCTGGCGCAAATCCGCATCCATCGTGATGGCGAGGCGATTACCGATTTCAATGGTCTGGGCAAAACAAACCCGGTGATTGCCATGGCGATGACCGTTCTGCTCGCCGCTTTGGCGGGCGTGCCATTAACCGCAGGCTTCATCGGAAAATTCTTCGTCTTCGCGCTTGCCGCCGAGTCCCGGCTCTGGGGCGGCCTGGTGATCGCGATCATCGCAGCCGGGGCAGGTTTTTACTATTATTTCAAAACGATACGGGCGATCTGGTGGATGCCTCCGAGTTCCCAAGCAGCAATTACCCTACCGACCATTTCCCGGATTTCCATCGGGGTGCTTACCATCGCGACGGTGGTATTTGGATTCTATCCGCAACCGATTCTGGCTTTGTTGAAGTGAACTCATTATCAGCCGATCACGTGCTGGTTTGAGGAATACGGGTTGGAGTGAAAGGCTCGTTCCATGCTGGTATTTTTGGCCAGAATTGAGAAATCATCGTAACGAATTTTTTCCGCAGGGGGCCAGAACCGTTGCGACCTGATGGAAGAGGTGATCCAGTCTGCGCTATCTTTTGCAGAGTTCAGATCAGCCAGAGAGAAATTTTGCCATGGCTTGAAACCGATGGCGTCCGCCGTTTTTCCAAGCTGCACATAGGTCGGAATGGGTGTAGTGACAACGGCCGAATTACCGTCCGTTCCATAGGCCCACGCATATAGGGGAAGCTGAAGATCGATCCAACGAAAGTCTTCGGGCTTGCCATTGGAGGCATAGCCGGAATGGTAGGCGGGGCAGCTTTCGGGAAGGTGTGCCAGGCTCTTCGAGCTGGCGGTCTGTTTTTGGCGATGTGCTTGCCCGATATCTTTTACTTTCCCGCTTTTATAATCAATGACCCTGATCTCTCCGGTCTCGCGGTGCCGGTCAATGCGGTCGATTTTTCCGGATATAACGAAGTCATTGGAGGGGATTTCGAAAGTGCGTTCCACGTCGATAATTTCCCAACCTGCGGCACGGGTGATGACTTGTTCACGGGCATACCAGCCGAGTCGCTGGTTGATGCGGTGGGTCTGGATGCGGATGGCGAGAGGGGGATTGTTCCCGAATTGGTCGAGGATGACTTCATCAAGTATGGTGGCGAAGCTGCTGCTGAGTTTATCGGAATTGGAAATCTGGCGGGCGTCCGGATCCTTGCCCCAGAGCTCCAGGACCAAATGCACAATGGAACCGAAGTCGCGGAAGTTCATTTCACGCCTGTCTGGTTCCGGCACGCTCATGCGGACGAGATGTTTGAGATAGAATCGGAAGGGGCAGGCGAGATAGTCCTTGAGCGAAGTGACGCGGATGCGTTGCGGAAGTTCGGTAACGGGCGGCTGCCAGTTCCAATCGCTTGCCCAGATCAGGTTGACCTCGGGTGGCTCGATCTCACGAAATAAATTTTTGACGGCAGGGACAAGGGTTTCCCGAGAGACCTGAAGGAGCAGCCGGGAAGGGAGATAGGTTTCGCCGCCGAGACCGTTTTTCCCGCAGATGAGGTGAGCGCTGCCATGGTCGGCTCGCATTTGCAACATGGCTTGGAGCAGGTAGGCATCGCGTGCATGGCGATCGGCATCAGTATTCAGCTTGAGAGCCTTGCGTATGGTTTCCGAGAGCCAGGGTTCGCCTCCGCCGCGTGCGGGGACGAATGTTTCGTTCATGCCGCAGATGACGAGATTCCGACCCGGTTCGTAGAGCAGCTCCAGCCAGCCTTGGACGTCAATGACGCGGCCGATAGGAGGTTGCGCAGGGGGAGAGGGGATTTCCGCCAAAAGGGTTTTGAGCCAGAAGATATGGCTGCGTTGGATTTTTAGAAAAGCGGGCTCAGCGGCATCGAGGAAATCGCTGATCAGGGAAGCGAGATGGACCGAAACTTCATCGGAAAGATTGAGGGCGGTGAGGTGTGAGAGGATGGCTTTGGAGAATTTTTGCGAAAGGAAAACCTCACGTTGAGTCATGAGTGCGGAGATGGCGGCTAGCAGGTGGTGATTATTCGTGTTCGCGGAGTGGGATAGTTTTTTGACAATGGCTGCCGGATCAATGGTGGGGTGTTTGTCGCGGATCTGGTGAAGGAGCCTTAGTTTTCGGGCCCGGTCTCCGGAGATTAAAGAGGCTGATTCGGGGACTGCGAAGAGGGCGGCAAGGTGCCGGGATGAAGGTTTGGTGAGCCAGTTTTTCCACAACTGAAGCCAGCGGATCAGGCCGGGGCGGGCTCGCTTAGTGGCGGGATGGAAGGCGGGCCAGCCACTTTGAGCAAGGGCTTGGGCAATCGCGGAGCCGGTCTGATTGTCAGCCGAGCCGAGGGCGATTTCAGAAGAAGCACTGCCTGAGTTGGAAATGGCTTCGACCGCCGCATGGGCCTGTTGATTGGGATTGGCGACGATCCTGACTTCCGCGTGCGAGGGAAGTTCACGGGTACACCAGGATTCCGTGGGAAGGCCAAGGCTTGAGAAGTGGTCTTGCTCGGACGCGGGTGCGGCGATGAGAGCTGTGACCTTGCCCGGGAAACCGGTTAACGCCACAGCAAGGCAGGGAGGCATTTCAGTTATCCCAGCGAGGATGATGTGTTGGTAGGAATCAGGGAGGGCGAATTTTTTCCGGAGGACGGAGGACCGGGAGGAGTAGGACCAGTCAGCGAGTTTTTTTTCAACAAGAGTTTCGAGCCGGGCGAGCAGCTGCCATCTCCGGGATTCTGGAGTTTTGGCGAGAAGCACGGAGGCGGATAACAGGTTTAGGAAGTGATCCTGCAGGGTGGCACGAAGAGTGACGATTTCGGCGGCGATGGAGCTGGTCCACTCGGAGGAAAGTGCAGCGGATTTCGGCACGACGGGAAAAAGTCCGGTGTAGTTGTTCCAATCGCTTTCGGAAAGTGATTCCAAGACTTCCATCCAGGCGATCTTCTCGAGCCAAGGCGGGGCGATTCCTGGAGCATCGGAATATAACAGGGAGCCGGGGGTGCTGACAGTGGGGGCAAGCAGGGCGGAGGCGCTGGCGGCGAGCGATTCGCGCAGGATGCGACCGCTTTGGCTGGTGGGAACAATGATCAGCATGTTTGCCAACGAAGCCGGGTCGGTCAGCAGGTGGGCGACCAAATTGGGGAGGAAGGGTGAGGAATAGCCGAGGAATTTCCTTTGGAGCATGATCGATTCTGATTGCCTGATGGAACAATGGCCAATCAGGAAACGTGAAATTCCAAACACAAGCCATGCAAAGCAAAAAAGCGAGGGCTTGTGGCACTCGCTTTTGCGGGAAACTTGAAGATCGCAGGGATCAATCGTTGGTAAGATCCACTGTTTCGGCGGGAACTGCTCCCGTAGAAAAGCGCCAGCGGATTTTATTGCGCTTTGAGGCGGTGCGAAGTTTGCGTTGTTTGCGCTCGGTTGGCGTTTCAAAGGCGCGGCGGCGGCGCATTTCCTCGAGAATGCCTTCGGAATCCAGTTTGGTTTTGAGGCGTTTGAGAGCGCGATCCACTGGCTCTCCTTTTTTTACGTTCACTCCGCGCATGCTAATAATTTCGTTGGTTGGTATGTCTTAAATCTTTGTTTGGGAGGCGGTGTATGGTGAAAGCAGGGAAACCTGTCAAGCCGGAAACCGCATGGTGAGTTACTCTCCGAGTCCGAAGCGGACGAAGCGGGTGACGGTCAGGGTATCGCCAAGCTCTTTGCTTTTTTGTTCGAGGAGTTGGGAAACGGTGACATCCGGGTCTTTTACAAAACCTTGCTCAAGGAAGCAGGACTCGGCAAAGAATTTGCCAATCTGGCCCTTGATGATGTTTTCCAGGATGTTCTCGGGCTTGCCGCTGTCGAGTAGGCGGGTGCGGAAAATGGCTTTTTCCGCTTCGACGATTTCCGGATCGATATCATCTCTGGAAAGGCCTTTAGGGGCTGAGGCGGCGATGTGCAGGGTCAGGTCCTTGACCAGGTCGCGGAAAGTTTCGCTGGTTGCGGTTTCCGGCTTCGTGGTGCCGACTTCGAGGAGAACGCCGACTTTGCCACCGAGGTGGATATACGATGCGATGACACCGCCTGAGGCAGCATCGTAACGAACGTATTTGCGGAACTGCAAATTTTCCCCGACTTCGGCGACTTTGGCTTTAACGCTATCTGCGATATTGCTTTCGCCGTGTGGCGTGGCGAGGGCGGCCTCGTGGTCAGTGGCTGAGGAGGAGGCAAGCGCATCTGCAATACCGGCTACGAAAGTTTTGAAGCTTTCGTTTTTTGAAACAAAGTCGGTTTCACAATTCACCTCGAGAAGAATGCCGGATTTGGCGGCTTGATCGAGGCGGGCGGTGATGATGCCTTCGTTGGCCTCGCGGTCAGCCTTGGCACCAGCCTTGGCGATTCCGCGCTCGCGAAGGAGTTTGATGGAGGCGTCAAGGTCGCCATTGGTTTCGGTGAGGACGCGCTTGCAATCCATCATCGGAGCGTTGGTTTTGTCGCGGAGTTCTTTGACGATTGATGCGGTGATCATGTTGAAAGAGGGGTTTTGGTAATTAGTTTTTGCGGGCGGCAACCATGGCATCGACCAGATTCTGCAGGATGATGCGGATGGAACGAATGGCATCGTCGTTTCCGGGAATGGGATAATCAACGACCGCCGGGTCGGCGTTGGTATCGACGATGGCGACGATGGGAATGCCAAGGCGGCGGGCTTCGGCAACGGCGATGGTTTCGCGGGCGGAATCGACAATCACGATGGCATCGGGTTTTTTCTCCAGATCGCGGACGCCGCGAAGGTTACGCAGGAGTTTTTCGCGTTCACGACCGAGAGCGGCGAGTTCCTTTTTGGACATGGCCTTGAACTCCGGCTGTTTCTCGATGTTTTCGAGGTAGCGGAGGCGTTCGACGGATTTGCGGACGGTGGTGGCGTTGGTGAGCATACCGCCAAGCCAGCGGTGATTGACGTAGTGCTGGCCAGTGGCTTCCGCCGCTTCGCGGATGGCGTCCTGGGCTTGACGCTTGCAGCCGACGAAAAGGACTTTTTTGCTTTTGCCAGATAGATCCGCGAGAAAGGCCGAAGCTTTATCGAGTTGTTGGACGGTTTTTTCGAGGTTGATGATGTAAATTCCGCCCTTGTCCTTCATGAGGAAGGGTTTCATGCGGGGATTCCATTTTTTCGTTTGGTGACCGTAGTGCACTCCGGCGTCCACCATTTCTGCGATGAGTTCGTTAACCATGATATGTATTCTGTTTCCCGTCTTGAATCAGAGCGGGCGATTTTGAAGTCCTGCCACGTCAGGGTTCCCTTGGGACTTCGTTGGTTTGATATGGCTTAAAGGGGCGCGGGAGATAAGGGTTTCCCGGAACGATGGCAAGCATTTTTCAGAGAAGTTGATTCCGGGCATCGAACTTTGTGGCCCTGATCATTCATTCGACTACGGGGAGGAACTCAGGGAGGGTGCCGGGGATGCCGGCGAGGCGGGGGTTTGCCTCCCATTGGTCACGTTTACCGAGAATGCGGAGGGAGAGGCGCTTGAGGGCATCCCTACTACCACGGAATTCGGGCCGGAAATTGCCGAGGCGGTCGCGATCGGCTTGTGGTCGGAAGGTCCAGGCGAATATCAAGCGGGAATCAACCACGCCGGGCTTGGCTCCAAAGGTGCGGAATTCGCCGAAGCGCATGTCAGCGAGCCAGATGCCCTCGGCATGGGGGCGTGCGATCCACCATTCCTGTGAGAACCATTTGAGGGTTTTGATTTCCCGTTCGCCTTCCATGCCGGAAAGAGTTTCGGACCGGCGTGGGTAGATGGTCCAGCGGACGGGGCTCGCGGAGAGCTCGAAGATGCTCCGGTAACCAACCCATAGCTCATCGCCGCGATCAACCACGGAACGCCAGAGCAGGGTATTGAAAGGGGTAGGGGCTTCCATGCGGCGGGTGTATGTGATTTTGCGTCGGGCGAGATCGGCTTCGAAGCCGTGCGAGGCGATGGATTTGAAGCCGATGCTGAGAGCGATGTAAAAGGAGCTCAGGCCCAGGCCCCAGACAAGTAGCCGGGTGCGTTTTTTCTGCTGCTTTTTGGTTCGGTAAAACGCGAGCCATATCAGGGTGATGACCAGGGGAAGGGTGTACAGCGGGTCGATAATGAAGATGTTATTGAAGGCGATGCGGGCTTCGGAAAACGGCCAGAAGACGCTGGTTCCGTAAACCGTGAAGCAATCGATCAGGACATGGGTGGACCAAACCAGGAAGACGAAAGTACCGGCGCGAGTGGGGGTGATTTTTTCCAGTTTCCAGAGTTTGGCCAGGGGTTTTGCCAAGAGGAAACTGGCAAGGATCATGATGAATAAAGAGTGACTGGCTCCACGATGGAAGTGGAGTCGCCGGGCGGTGTCCATGAGTGGGAAAAAGATAACATCAAGGTCGGGTAAAGTGCCGAAGAGGAGTCCCCAAAGCAGAGCGCGGTTTCCGAGTTTTTTCCCGAGCACGGCTTCCCCGACGGCGGCTCCAAGGGCGGCTTGGGTAATCGAATCCATTAATTAAATGCGTTGATGCTTGAGCCGCGCTGCTGTTACTTGGGATTCAGCAAAGTGCCAAACTCTTGCCACAGCAGGCGGGTGATGTGTGAATCAAGGGCTGCATAGGGATCGTCGAGAGCCTCGGGAGCAGGGGTGTAGGCGGTGGATTTGGAGAGGTGGCCGCGGGTGAGGTTGAAAATCGTTTTCAGCAAGTCCTCGCGGAGAGTTTCGGTATTATCCGAGGTAAAGGATAAAACATCGGTGGAGGGTGAATCATCCTCAGGGCCGGTGAACCAGAGTGCGACAGGAGTGGGTGCGTCGGTGGACTGGATGGAGCGCCCGATGTTCAGTTTATACGATGATTTAATGAGGCCGGAGGAGGCGCTGTCGAGGTCGATGGTGATTTTTTCCAGAATGTCCGGGAGAATTTTCGCGAACTTTTTACCAGTGCCGATGTGGATGATGATTGGAAGGGCTTTGTCGTTATCCGTGTTCCACTTGGGCAAGCCGGGTTTCAGTCTTTGGATGGCGGTGATTGCGGTTTGGAGCTGTTCGGGATTGGCTTGGGTGAGATCGAGAGTTCTTTCAAAAGCCAAAAGCGCGCGTTGGAATGAGCCTGCTTTTTCCAGAGCGGCAGCGAGAAGGAGGATTTTCTCCGCCCCATCCGGAGCGCGGTTGGAATAGTTGTCGATGACGGGCGGCGAAGTCAGATCGCCGAGATCAACGGGTTCCACATTCGCAATCGGCCCGGGGACGATGGCTTCCTGTGCGGGCTGAGAAACCTTGATTGAAATGGCATCGTTCCGAGTTTGGGATATGGGTAGCGAGGCCAGGGCCTCGGCGCGTATTGCCTCCAGCCTTGCCTCGGATGGCGGAGTGAGAAAATCCATTTTCCGGGTACACGACCACCAGATGAGCCATACGGTTAGAAAACCGAGTGGGATGGCTATGAGCAGCGGAATACGCATTGGCTATATCTAAGAACGGACTGCGCGGGTGGCAAATGAAACAAAGGAAAACCCCACGGGCGCGGAGCCGATGAGGTTTAGTGAAGGTTTGAAAAGCCGGGCTTAGCCAGCGCTTTTTACCAGCAGGGCGCGTTTGCCGACCCGCTTGCGCAAGTAATGAAGTTTGGCACGGCGGACTTTGCCCTTGTTGGTAACTTCGATCTGGGCGATGCGCGGGGTGTGAACCGGAAACACGCGCTCGACGCCTTCGCCATAGGAGATTTTGCGTACGGTAAACGCTGCGTTGATTCCGCTGCCACCTTTGGCGATCACCAGACCTGCGAAAATCTGGACACGTTCCTTATCACCTTCGACGACGCGGCAATGAACTTTTACGGTGTCGCCGACATTGAAAACGGCAAGGTCCTCCTTGAGCTGCTCTTGTTCGATCTTTCTAATGATGTCCATGGTCGTGGTTCTGAAAAGTGCCGGGTTGCCGCGAATCAAGGATTTTCCTCAAACGCGGGGGGAGATGGCTAGTGGATGCGTGTGGGTTATGCAAGGGTGAAATTCGGAAAAAGAGTACCGGCGGGAAAGCCGGCGGATTCCCAGCTACTTTTTATACACGTCGTCGGGATTGAATGAGAGTTCGCTTTCGGTGAATTTGAGGGCGGCTGGAGAACCCGGGAGGACCTTCCGATAAAAGCAGGATTTGCGGCCGGTGTGGCAGGCTCCGGCACCGTTCTGCTCGACGACGAGAACGAGGCAGTCCTGATCGCAATCCGTGCGGATTTCGATAATTTTCTGGATGTGACCGGAGGTCTTTCCCTTATGCCAAAGTTCGGAACGGGAGCGCGACCAATAAACCGCTTCGCCCGTTTCGAGAGTGAGTTTGAGGGATTCGCTGTTCATGTAGGCGAGCATCAGCGGCTCGCCGGTGGTGGCGTCGATGGCCATGGCAGGAATCAGGCCGTCGGGGTCGAATTTCGGAGCAAAGTCGGTGGATTCCTCAATCTGGGCGGTGTTTATCCGCTCTGAGAACGTGGATGCAGTCATGAGGTGAAATTGAGAACGTGGCGGTGGGCATGTCGAGGGCGATTTCAAAGATCATGCGTGACGTATGATTCTGGGGATACTTGCAGTAGGGAAAAACTTAACTAGTCTTTCAACAATGAGTCGTCGCGGGAGAAGAGCACAGGGAAGCGGAAACAAACCCTGGTTGGGGAAATTGGTGGTGGCGGCCGGAGCGACCCTGCTTCTGGTTTCAGGCATCGGCTACATGGGGTTGCGGGCCTATCTGCATAGCGAGGGATTCCGGAAATTCCTCTCCGCTGAAGTCAGCCGGGCTGCCAAGGTGAAAGGTTTCTTCGCGCCTTTTTCATGGGATGGACTGGCGGTGGAAACAGCCAGCTTCGCTGCGACCGGCGAGGGAATGGTCTCGGAAATAAAGGCCGATCAGATCGAAACGGAAATCGGGTTCGGCGGTCTTGGCCGTGGGGTGTGGGAAATCAAGGCCACCAGAATCAACCATCTTGATATTTCACTCACTCCGGAAAAACACGATGCTCCACCGCCGGTGCAGCCCGAGCTACGCAAGCAGGCGG
>JACMMB010000110.1 GCA_014379305.1 Akkermansiaceae bacterium | reverse complement strand
AGCACCCTGACATTCCGATTGCCGCATACGACCTCGCACCGCGTCCCAAAGGGCTTCCGGATAACATCGTATGGATTCAGGGCGACCTGCTCACCCAACCCCCGCCTGATAAAAATGGAATCCTCATTGCCAACCTTTTCCTACACCATTTTGAGAAGCCGGAACTCATTGCCCTAGCCCATTGGCTCGCAAATTTCCAGACCCTCATCATCAACGAACCGCTCCGCGCCCGACTCCCGCTCTTCCTGGGGAAGATGCTCTACCCGTTCATCCACCCCGTCACCCGCCATGACATGCGCGTGAGCATCGAAGCGGGATTCATCCATGGTGAGCTTCCTAATCTGTTAGGACTCGATACGAATTCCCATTCGATCCAGGAAGAATCCACGTTCAGAGGCTCAATTCGAATCATTGCAAAACGGAAAGATCTTCCATCCGAAGCGATATAACTTCCCAATGGCGGAGTGCTTTCTCCATGTTAGGTTGGGCTTGTTGCTTCAACCAATAACCATCATCGGCGGCGGACTAACCGGACTTTCCCTGGCCATCGCACTCCGGAAAAATGGCATTCCCGTCATCCTTCACGAGGCCGGTATTTACCCACGGCACCGCGTCTGTGGAGAATTCATCTCCGGGATCTTGCAAAAAACCCTCAACGCTTTAGGCATCGCCGATCTCTTTCACGATTGCCGCTACCACACGGATTTTACATGGTTCAGTGCCAACCAGCTCCTCAGGCAATCCTTGCTTCCCACCCCCGCTCTCGGCATTTCCCGATACGTGCTGGATGACCGACTGCAAAAACTTGCAACTGATCTCGGTGTGGAAATCAAAACCCGCTCACGCCAAAAACCCGACCCTGGCAAAGCAGGCTTGATCTGGACCGCAGGGCGAAAACCCGTCAAAGGAGAATGGCTTGGTCTCAAGGCACACCTGCGCGATCTGGACACTTCCCAACACCTTGAAATGCACAATGGCCCCTTTGGCTATCTAGGCATTGCGCCGATCGAAGATGGTTTGAGCAACGTCTGCGGCCTGTTCAAAATCGACCGCACCATTTCACAAACTCATCAGAATCTACTGGTCGCCTATCTATCAAAAAATGGAAACACTCACCTCGCCAAAAAATTCAAGACCGCTACATGGCGTGAAAATTCATTCACTGCGGTTGCAGGTTTTGAACTTGGCCGGCAAATACCCACCCCCGGTATTCTTTCCCTCGGCGATTCTTATGCCATTATCCCGCCCTACACCGGCAACGGCATGACCATGGCATTTCAATCCGCCGAGATTGCTCTCCCGCACCTTCTCACCTTCAGCCGGAACCAAACCCCTTGGTCAACCACCTGCGCGAAAATCGAGAAAAAGATTCATGAAAAATTCCACACCCGTCTGACAGCCTCAAAATTCCTTCACCCTTTTCTTTTACAACCCAAGGCCCGCACATTCCTCAAGCACCTCCCCCTCCGCCCCATCCTCAAGTTGGTTCGTTAACCCACCTCGAGACTGCCATCATTTCGACCTCATTTTATGTATCTCAAAAGCATCGCTAGCGCCAACCCACCCCACACATTCACCCAAGCGGAAACATGGCAAGCCCTGCAAAAGCATCCGCTGATCTCCAGCTTGAAAACACGGTCCGTTTCGATTCTCGAAAAAATTCTCACCGGCACCAACTCCGGCATCCAACTCCGTCAATTCACCTCTTCCAACCTAATCCCCATCTTCAAGCAGGATGCACAACAACTAAATAACTCTTTCGAAAAACAAGCGCCTGCTTTAGCTGCGGAAGCCCTCCGCAAAGCGCTCGAAAAAGCCGATCTTACGCCCGACCGTATCGACGCACTTTTTGTCAGCACATGCACCGGCTACCTTTGCCCCGGCCCCAGCAGCCACATCGCCGAGCAGCTCGGCATGCGTCCTGATACTTTTCTTGTCGATCTTGTGGGACTTGGCTGCGGCGCCGCCATCCCTGCTCTCCGCGCTGCCCACGGCTACCTTGCGGCAAATCCCCACCACACAGTTGCTCTTGTCGCCGTGGAAATCTCTTCCGCCGCTTTCTATATTGATGACGAGCCCGGAGTCCTGATTTCCCTTTGCCTCTTCGGAGACGGTGCCGCCGCCGTGCTGTTAACCGGCCAACCATCCTCTGGGAATGACTGGAAATTCCACCACTTCGATACGCACCACATCCCTGCCGACAGGGAAAAAATCCGTTTCATCAACTCATCCGGAAAGCTTAAAAACCAGCTTCACCGCAGCGTCCCTGCAATCGCCGCCAAAGCCGTATCCAAGCTCTACAAACGTCGCGAGTCAGACCCGGATCAAATACTCTCCCACTCCGGCGGCCGCGATGTCATTGAAGCCATCGAGACAGCCTTGCCAACTTTTCATCTAACGGAAACACGCGAAGTCCTTCTCAAGCACGGCAACATGTCCAGTCCCTCCGTCCTCTTCGCCCTCGAAGAACGTCTCAACCAGCATTTCCCAAACGACAAATTACTCTGGCTCACCGCTTTTGGCGCGGGCTTTGCTGCGCACTCCTGTCATTTATCCCGTCAATAATCGGAATTCCTGATGGCTTCAATGATCCCAACCACCGCCCGGCGTGTCGCCCAGCAAAATCGGCCTCATGGCATGCCCATCATGAAGCAGCGCTGGGCGGGTCTTGGTTTCTTTCACTGGCCGGTCGACCCCGATTTAATTGCATCCCGCCTACCCCACGGACTCAATGTGGATACGTTCGAAGGCGCAGCCTGGCTCGGCATCGTTCCCTTCTTCATGGAGCGTGTCCGGCCCGTATATTTGCCACCCGTTCCCATACTTTCATGGTTTCATGAACTCAACCTGCGCACCTACGTGTATGACGAAAAAGGAAACCCCGGCGTGTGGTTCTTCTCCCTCGACTGCAATCAGCCGATCGCCGTGGAACTCGCAAGAAGCGCCTTCCATCTCCCATACCAACACGCCGCAATGACATCTAAAATCAGCAATGATGTCATTCACTACCGCAATTTGCGCAAAGCTTCATCATACCCCGAGGCCGTCTTTACATATCGGAAACCGATTTCTCCCAAGCCTGCGATAACCGGCTCGCTCGATTGGTTTCTCATAGAGCGCTATACTTTATTCTCCGCTGACAAGGCCGGCCAGCTATTCTCTGGCCGGGTGCACCATCACCCATATCAAATTGAGCCGATGTCGTGTTCTGCATGCTCAACAATTCCTTTCGCCCTGAACGGCTTTGATGAACCTGAAACCACTCCCGTTTCGATGCTGTGCGCAAATCCCGTAGAAGTAAGCGTATTCCCCCTTAAACGACTCGCCTGATCAGGAAACCGCCCATTCCAGCCCCAGAAAATTAGCCATTAACCCGAGCCCGGCATCCTGACTTTTTTCCGGGTGAAACTGGCAGGCAAGCACCTTTCCTTTCTCGACCGACGCCGCAAAATTTTCTCCGGCGTAATTTGTTTCTGAAACATGCCAACTGGCATCCTCCGGAATCGGAAAATATGAGTGCACGAAATAAAAATAAGGTTCCGCCCCGAGACCTTTCCAGAAGTCTGAATCCGTATTCTGTGGAACGGTTCCATTCCAGCCCATCTGTGGAATCTTTTTGCCCTCAGCCTCTTTGAACCGAACGCAGCGTCCTTTGATCACTCCCAGTCCGGCCACGTCTGGAGCTTCATCGCTGCCATCGAATAATATCTGGAACCCTACGCAAATTCCAAAGTACGGCTTCCTATCTTCGATCCACTTCTTTAATGGATTCACCAGCTTTCGCTTCTCCAATTGCGCCATCACATCTCCGAATTCTCCCTGCCCTGGGAGGATCAAATGAGTCACACCCTTCAGCCCTTCCGGTCCACTCACAATTTGCGGTTCAACTCCAAGGGCGTGCAGTGCATTTGCCACGCTCCGGAGATTACCACCGCCATAATCCACCAACCCTGCCTTCACAAAGCCTCCTTGGTACTCGGAATGCCTTTAACCCTTTCGTCCTTCTCACAAGCTTCTCTCAAGGCTTTTGCCAAGCCTTTAAAAACCGCTTCCGCGATGTGATGTCCGTCGCGACCATACAGCAATTCGACATGGATATTCGCACGCAGATTGTTGGCAACCGCCCGGCAAAATTCTTCGACCAGACTGAATGGCATGTTCGGAGCCGAAGGGGTTCCTGCGGGAGCCCTGAATTCCAAATGGGGACGGTTGCTCAGATCCACAACGACCCGGACCAAGGTTTCATCCATAGGCAGATGGGCGCATCCGTAACGCCGGATTCCCTCCTTGGTCCCGAGGGCCTCCTTCATACACTCTCCAAGCACGATGCCCGTATCTTCTATGGTGTGATGAAAATCGACCTCGATATCTCCTTGAACCCGTAATGTTAAATCAAACAGGCCATGTTTGGAAAAAAGGGTGAGCATGTGATCGAAAAACGGAATCCCGCTCGCGATCGCCGACACACCCGAGCCGTCCAGATTGATTCTTAAATCAATTTCAGTCTCAGCCGTCTTCCTCTTGCGTTCAGATATTCTTCCGCCCATATCAAAATTCCTCCCGGCGATCATCGCACCTCGAGTCCTGCCCGTTCAACCAAACGATCCACATAAGGTTGTGGAAGTTTCGCCTGCCGCGCGACCTCTATCACCGTTTTCTTTTCTTCATCAGTTCCGCCATCGAGTTTTCCCCATGCCTTGCGATATACTTCGGCCAGCGGCGTTTTCGGAACATCCTTTGGCATGTTTTGCAGGCGTGTTACTTCCGTATCCACTTGCCGCTTCGCCTCCTCCAGGGACTCTTTGTGAAAAACTTCCGGAGTAATCCATCCCTGCCTGGTTTCTTTTTCCTCCTCAAACCGGGCGGTGATAATGGCGTATTCATCGTCAAGCGCCCGCTGGGTCTGAGCCCTATCCTCCGACGACATTCGCTCTAGACCGCTTTTTCGTTCGGCCAAGCGCTGCTCAAGCGTATTGATATTGTCAGTGATGGCATTTCCATATGCGGACAAAACCTGCTGTATGAGCGCAACGATCTGGGTTCTATCCTCGGTTTGGCCGAACTGGATTTCGTATTTGGAAAATCGCCGCAATGCGCCCAGATAATCCTGCCGCGAGACTGCATCTTTGATGAGTTTCGCGGCAATCTTACTCTCGTATTCATAGGCATTCGCCAGATAGTCCTCCGCGCTAACCATACTCTCTCCGAATTTGATTCCCCCATCGCTTACCACCGAGAGTTCGTCATTCAGCACCTCTAACATTTCCTTAACCCGCGAAACTTTGGCGCTTTTTGGATATTCCTGGAGAAATTCCTCGACTCGCTTGATCCTGGATTCATAGCCGGACGCGCTCAGTCTTTCCGGTGTCGGAACCAATCCGGCTATTTTCTCAAAAGCCTTCTCATCGGCGGTAACGATTTCGATCTTTTTCACCTGGCTCTTGGCGACGAGCATCTCATCCCGGATCGAGTCCGTGACTTGGACTTCCAGAACATAGTTTTCTCCTTCCTCCCGGATTATGCTACCTTCAAGCTTCTTGCCATCCGTAAGTATGATGGTGTCTGCAAATAAGGTCTGCGCTGCGTTCAGGCAAATTGCCGCCAAGAGGAATGAATTTTTGGGTTTCATAATGTGGGAGAAATGCTGGTTGTTAGTTGCGCAAAACGGGAAAACCAAGATCACGCACACTTTGTATTTGGCGAATATTTTTATCAGCCGTAATCAGGATTACCTGATCCGCCTCCACGACTTGGTTGGGTTGTGAGCCGGAATCCGCCGATCTGCGGTTCACACCCTTAAACGGGCTTCGTGCAATCGCCATCTTGATCTCCGCGGATGCTTGGGAACCATACACAAATGTTTCTCCGTAAGATCTCATCAGGCTCGCTTGGATCACGTCGGTATGCAGAATCGGATTATCAATGGCACGCATCGGCAAAGGAGTCGCCAAGTCACTGAATGATTTCAAAAGCGGTCTCCCCAACGCCTCCAACCTGGATTCGGCCATGGAAATGACTCCCGCCGTGGATTCGTCAAAAAGCATCACAATATCAGTGATTGGTAAATCCATCAATTTCGCATTCATGGGACATTCACGGAGATATTCCTTTTCTAAAAATAGCTCCACCGTCGTCGTCGCGAGATCATCAGCCCACATCAGCCAGTTATCATCAAAAGTCACGGCCGCGACATCCAAGGCCGCCTGTACTGCCAGCCCATAGATGAAAGCTCTGCCGGCAACCACACTCGGAGCCGCATCGCTGGCATAAAGCCGCAGGAAAGGTCCGTCTGAGAAATGTTTTTTCGCCTTGCCTAAAACATCCACAGCGCGCTTGAGAAAATCCTCCTTGCCAGTGATGCGGTAGGCGGAAGCGTAAGCGGACACCATGCGGAACGTCGCCACCGCGTTTGCCTCAAACAAGCCATTTGAAGCTTTGACGCGTTCGTCTCTTGCCTTCAGTAGCTTCCTTCTGGCACTATCTAGGGATTCCTCGATCTTCTTCACATCGCCGCCCTTTTCCTCTGCCAGCTCTTCGGCGGATTTGACAAAGCCAATTGTATTTGCCCGGAAATACTCCCTGACAGGATCGACCTCGGATGGGAGATTTCCCATGCTTTTCATGCCCGTGAAGGCCACCCATAAATCGAGTTCCCCGCCGCTCAGGATTTCCTCCACATCTTCGAGCCGCCATAGCCATTCATCGATATTCCCACTTACCCCTGCTCCAAGGCCAAACAATCCTACAGGCGTTTCGTAATTATTCTCGATGAATCCCATGACCCCCATCGCACGATCCAGAGCTCTTTGATCACCCGTTACCTCATATGAATCAAGCAAGCTGACGATGATCCTGGCTTGAGTCGCACAGTCTCGATAATATCCAGGTAACGACCATGTCGCCCGTCGCCGGGAACTGTAAGCCCCGCCATCAAGTGGATCAAACATCGGACTCACCAGCAGATCGTTCACCAGATTTTCCAGTACCATGCGACTCTTTTGCTGCAGTTCCTCAGGCAGTCCGGGAAGCCGCGAACCCATCGCCAATAAATCGATCGCGCCACAAGGAAATAACCCCCCCGCCTCATCAAACGTCCTCGATACCGGATCGTAGAGCGATGTCAGCTGGCGCAATGCCCGCACTGCATCGGACGCGGGATCCACGCTTACCTCCCGCTCATCCCTGCGTTTTTTCATTCTATCGCGGCGATTCCCTTGATCCAACATGCTATTCCTAGAAATATAACTCGGGTCTTCATCCCACATCTTGCCAACCATCTCATGGGATTGCTCGAACAATTCACCAACTGATCCCGGGTTGGTATTTGAGAGCGGAATCCAAGCCACCGGATTGGCCTCATGGGTTATCCATACCAGAAGGGGCAACTGCAGCCCTTTACCAATCTCCGCACAAAGCTCCCCGGTCAGAATTCCGATTTCCCTGACCGCATCCCCATCAATGAGAACAGGCACATAGTCATCGTTGATCTGGTTCACCAAAGTCTTGTTGAGATTCATTTCACTCAGGACATCGAGAAAGGCAGGCTGCTGCGGCAGGACCACCATCGCCAGAATCAGACGGTTCGATATCCTCGCCTTCTCAAGCGTCTCCTTGGTCCACGGATGCCATTTGATCGCCGACTCGAATTGGGTCTTGTACACCTCCCCAGGCAGCCCTTCCAAGGCATTGCCTCTAATCTCGATTTCCCCGGCCTCCTCCACCGTATCCGGCGGCATCTCCTCAACCACTTTTTTATCCTTACACCCCAGACTCAACACAATTCCTGCCAATAAAAATCCCCTGGAAAATCCGCGCATGTTTTTCTCCTTACTCACTCGTTTCACCATCAGCATTTACCAATGTCGCGACTTTGCCAAGATAGAAGAAAAGACTTCCGCTGACCTTAGCCCTCGCTAACCTCCGTCAACAATATTCTTCCTCTCCGCGTGATCAGCATCGCCATTTCCAGT
>JACMMB010000109.1 GCA_014379305.1 Akkermansiaceae bacterium | reverse complement strand
CAACATAGTGTGAGGTGTTGGTGGTTGTCAGGGGATTTGCAGGGATCTTATTAGCGGTATTGGTGGGATCGCCCGGGTTGGGCAAGGTTCCGTCCGTGGAATCGAAGCGGAATTGCAGGGATTGGTTGGCGACTGCCGCGAGTCCAGCGAGGGCACCGGCGTAGTTCGTCTTGATGATGACGGTTTGGCCGTTATAGGTGCCTCTCCAGGTGCCGAAATTCGAGGTGCGGAAGATATCGTCGGTGATTGCATATCCGGGTCCACCGGCACCTTCGAAACCTGCCGTAAGGCCACGGTAGGTCCAATTCGTGAGCACCTTGCTGATGGCGACCTGGGTCGCGTTCCGATCACCGTTAGATGCGGCGAAGTAAATGGTGGTTTGTGCGTGGGAAACGGCCGAAGTGGAAACGGTGAAAAGGCTCACCAGTGCGATTTTAGAGAGTTTCATGAGATATGGATATTTGAATTGGAAGATTGAGATAGGTGACGGGATCTTGATGGAGGGGTTTCATGGATTGCCGACAAAAGCCCGGTAGAATCCACGAGGTTGGCTGATGCGGGCGGGAGTGGTGTCGATGAAATTGAGCGGTGCCGCGCCCCCCCCCGACAGATGGACGTGGACGTCCTGCCACGGTCCTGCTAGATTGAAGTTATACTGGATTGTGTATTTGCGGTTGGCGATGGTAGCCAAGTTGAAGGTGGCGGAAGTGCCCGGCACGACCACCGGAGCGGGCAGTCTGAAAAACGACGCTGGATTGAGCGGATTGGTCCCGGCCAAGGTTTCGTCGCCGTCGCTGAATCCATCTTTATCCGAATCGATGGTGAACGGATCAACTCCGGCTGGAGCGGTGAAACTCACGACACCCGCTGTAGAGATGGAGAAATAGCCAAGATAGGTGACAGTCCCGGAGTTGAAAATCGCCGCCGCAGGGCGGTGGACGTAGAGGTCGATGGCCGAAGCCGTCGCGCCCGCGCCGAAGTCTTTTTCCACATCGGACCAAGTTCCGAAGTCCAGTTTCCCCTCGCTGGACACCTGGGTGAAATACTTGGAAGCATCGCCCAGAAGATTCGCTTGATAGCCACCGCGGGGATTTCCGGCCGTGGCGTTGAGAACGTTGTATCCTTGCGTGATGACAGAACCGACTTGTCCGAATGCACTGTTGTGGGCGTAACCATCGCGAGCGGCGTAACTATTGCTTTTCACTGCGATCGAAGGTCTCGGACGCGAAATAAAGAGCGCGTAGTTGTCGCTGGTATTCCTGCTGAAAGCGGACCAGACGACGTCCGAGCTTGAGTGCCATTGAATGACGTTATCGTTCTCGTCCGTTCCGTTATAGACTTGGAGGTCCGACCCGAGCGCTCCGACCGAGGCCAATGGCGTCGTCGAGCCGGGAGAGGCGCTAACAAACTGAGAGGCCGGCCCGACGTTCACCAAATAAGATGAAGTCGCGCTGACCGCCCTGTTTCTGAATGCCAGGATGACATCGCCTTGCGCAGCTTGCGTTACCAGAGCCGCCCGCGCCTGACCGGCGGCGGTGATACCGTAAAGAACGAGACCCAGCAGCATCAAGCGGGACAGTGCCCTGGGGTTCGTGGAGTTGATTTTCATGTTTACGTTCGTTTTGATGATGGTTGAGGCAGACAGACGCTGCCGTTTCTAAAGGTTTTCCCGCACGAAGGATCTCGGGTAGGGAGGGGAGAAACCCCGGAGAGCGCACGTCACCTGCCGGGACTGCATGGCGCAGCCAGGTAGATCAGAGCGGATCCGGAAATTTCGTTGGGTGGCCGACCACCCCTCAAGGGGCAGGTCAAACTCGATTGGAATGTCCCATCACTGATTGCAATCCCGCCGGGAGGCGGGTCGCTGAACACTCGGGCTCCGCGTTGAACGAATTCACCGTGGAAGGCCCGGAATTTCTGTCAGGTCACAAAACTCCGTTTTCACGGTCGTCTTGAATGACGGGCTCACCTCCCTTGGTAGGGTCAATGAATTGGCCGATTGATCGGCCGGCGGGCAAACCCTACTAATTAGGAGGTGATTGGCAAGGGGTTTCTTCGAGTAAATTATTAAATTCGTCATCAAAGCGCTGGATTTACGCTAGAACGAACTCAGAAATTGATCTATATCGCTCGCAATAAGCTGTTTGCGTTAACAACATAATACATTACTAAATAAATAAT
>JACMMB010000108.1 GCA_014379305.1 Akkermansiaceae bacterium | reverse complement strand
CGTCATCCAAACTCTTGGTCACCCCTGTTAGAACCATCAGGTAGCTTCCCTCATCCCGAGGATAAGGATGTGATGATGGCTCCGCCTCGCTGTCGCGTATTAGATAATCGCGGATCATGTAAAGGTTGCGCGGTTGCAATCCGATCAGGAAAACTCCAATCGCTTTTTTCCCCTCACCGGATTTTTCCAAGCCTTTCTGCTCATCCTCCAGCGGTTTGGTGGTAAAGCGCTCTTTGAGGGCGGTGAGTGAATCAAGCTCATCCTCGACAGGAAACAGTGGTTCGTTCTTGATCGCCGCCGTTTTGGCAACGGCCGGTAACGTGCCGCCTTTGAAAAAAAATGGCAGACAAATGACTCCTGCGGATAGCAGCAGGCCGATCGTCCCGGCTTTGATCCGGGCACGTGGATTCGCGTAAACAAGGAGTGTGGTGCCAAGCAAGGAAACGAACCCCGCGACGATCAGACGATTGCGGACGGGCATGGAGTCGAAGGCTCCCCCGGGGCCTCCGGCGAAGATGAGTAAGAGGGCGGTTAACGCCATCATGGCTACCCCGAAAACCCCGGCGAGGATTCTCTGGGCAGAGGCCGGTTCCAGTTTTTCGGGATTCTGCAACTCCGCATAGCGCATGGTTTGCAAGCCGACCGGTGCCGCTGCCGAAAGGGGGACCCGCTGAAAGTTATTCAAACCCGAACCCGCGCGCTCGCCCGGATAAAATTTCCTGGAACGGACCACCACTTCGTCATCAATTCTGAAACGGGCGTCGCAACCCCCGCACTCCACCATGCGGCCCACGAGTGCGTTATCCACGTCGAAACGTTGGCGGCAAGCCGGACATCGGATCGTCAGGCTTGTTGAGTTAACTGATTCATCGGCCATCTGGATGGAAGCTGAATTAATCGCCGATGGAATGCAACCCTGCTTCTAAATGAGGGGAAAATTACTAAAGATGTATTAGAAATTGACTTCTATTAATATTTTATCTACATCCACCTGAAATAGATTCAATTGCCATGGATAAACTAGCTCTCCGCCCGATGCCTAGCGATGACACAGCGGACTTTGCGGGTTACCGCAGATTCCAAGCACAAGGCTTCGTGGATGAAGCGGTCGTCCTCTCAGTGATTGGCAAGGGCGTCTATGAACGGACCTATGTGAAGCCGGAAGAAATGGTGCTTTCATCGAACGAGCACGACTTCGCAGGCTGGGCTTTGCCAGTCGCTTCCCCCTTCCGGCAATTATTGGATATTCAAGCAGCTCCGCTTCCAATGGCGAAATCCGCCGCGCCGCCCTGTTTGCAAAGCCCGAATACCGATTACGAAAAAGGACTTGATGAACCTCACCGCGGCAGCCATCGCTGGTGGCTCTTCGGGCTGGCCGGCGTCATGACGTCCGGCCTATTATCGCTCACCCTGCTCAGTCTCGCCGGGCGGACCTCATTGGAAGCGGAAATGGTTGATTACATTCCCATCTATCACCCGGCCGAGCCTGTGCATGCCGCCCTGCAAGAGCCTTCGATATCGCCGGAATTGAGCAGGTTATGGGCGGGTGAGAAGTAATTATTTTTAGCGGAAACACCACTTTCGCTCGTCACGCCGGCCGGAAGTATTCGACAATTGGCTAGTGATACATTCCACAGCCATCATTTCGCCGAAAGCGGAACTCGGGAAAAACATCCGCGTCGGACCCTATTCCATCATCGGGGCAAACGTCATCCTGGGCGACGATTGCGTGCTCCACTCCCACGTCGTGCTGGAGGGCAATGCGAGGTTTGGCCGTGGCAACGAGTTTTTCCCCTTCGCCACGGTCGGTGGGAAAACCCAGGATCTCAAATACATCGGCGAGCCAACCTACCTCGAAGTCGGCGATCACAATGTCTTCCGTGAAAATTGCACCATCCATCGCGGCACCCATGAGGAAACGCCCACCCGCATCGGCTCTCACAACCTCTTTCTCTGCTACTCCCACGTCGCCCATGATTGCCAGCTCGGCGACCACATCATCCTTTCCAACAACGGCAGCCTCGCCGGCCATTGCCACGTTGACGATCATGCCATCGTCTCCGGTCTCGCCGCCGCCCACCAGTTTTGCCGCATCGGGAAACATTCCATTGTGGGAGGCCTCACCAAGATCGTCCAGGACGT
>JACMMB010000107.1 GCA_014379305.1 Akkermansiaceae bacterium | reverse complement strand
ATTCGGGTCGGAGGGGAAGTTTGTAGAGTATCGGAGGCTCCGTGCGTTTGGATAGAAGCAGGATTTTTCCGCTTCCGGGATCCACGGCGACCGCCTCGCAATCCCTGGGTCCGCCTTCGTATGAAAAAACAATTTCCCAAGCGATGGGAATTTTCCCGCTGATGATTTTACCTTCGGCGGAAATTTCAGGTTCCCGAACGATGTAGAGACTGGAAGTTTGGCGGGCGGCGTTGTTGTCGCCGGTATCGGCAATGAGAAGATAGGATTTACCATTGAGATGGAAAGAGGCGAGGTCTTCCCAGTCGATATTTCGCGCACCGCTGATTATAACGGCGCCGTGTGGGGTGCCATTGGTACGGGATAGGTGGATTTCAGGGGTGCCACCGCTGTCATTGCCGACCCAGAGAAAATCCTTGTTGGTCGGAGAAACAGCAAGGCCGCTGGCTTCGGTTATCGCGGGGGAAAGAATTTTTTCGCGATCTGGTTGGAGTTTGTAAGCACGTTCCGCGGAGGCGGCGAAAGATAGGATCAAGAAGATGGAAAGCGCCCTCATAAAAGTATCTCGATGAAACCATTAATCCGGCAGGGCGACCTGCTCCGGGTGCATGAGATAGGCGATGATGTCACGGACCTGGGTATCGCTGAGGATGGTCAGAAGGCCTTCGGGCATCATTGAGTATGGGGTGGTTTGTTGCTTGGAAATTTCGGAAAGTTCCAGGGTGGATTCTCCGGTGGGGAGGCGGAGAGTCATGGTTTTGTCGGTCCTGGCAGTGATGACTCCGGCAAGAGTGCGGCCGTCCCTGAGGCTGAGGCTGGTCAGGCGGTAATCCGCACCGACGACGGCGGAGGGAGCGAGAATGTTTTCCAAAAGGTAATCGATATTGCCGCGTCCGGAGCCGGTAAGGTCGGGGCCGATGACTCCTCCCTCACCGTAAAGCATGTGACAGGAGCTGCAGACCATTGAGAAGGTTTTACGGCCGTTTTTCAGATCCGCTTTGGCCAGGATTTCAGGAGCGAGTCGGGATTTCAGGGCGGCGATTTCCTGATCCTTGGTTTCAGCAGAGTCATTGAGTGTACCCCACACCTGATCGAGTTTTTCTGATAGCGCCGTATTCTTCAGGTCGCGAATGCGGCGGGCCGTGTAGGCGGGAAGGGCGGATTTCGGGATTTTACCCGAGGCGATCTGATCCAGAAGCACGGCCGCCCAGTCAGATCGGCTGGCGAGGATATCCATGAGGGCGGAGTGGTCGGCGGGGAGAAAATTTCCGTAATTATCCGTGATGAGTTTGGCGGTGGCCACGTCATCCGAAAGGGCAAGGCCCCTCAGAGCGTTGCCGTTGAGGGTTTGGATGGTGATGACTTGTTGGCAAAGTGTGGTGAGGTTCGGAATACGGGAATCGATAAGAATATCGAGGGCGGTCCGGCGTTCGCCCATTTCCGTTTTCTCATCCAGAACGACATTTTTCAAATGGGATATGGTCGCGGTGTCACCGAAGAGGATGCTGATTTTCTGTACGAGGGATTGTGCGGAAAGTTCTTTGATGGATGCCGAGAAGGTGTTCCAGGCTTGCGGTTTCGGAGCGGTGGTTAAACCGATGAAGGCTTCGGTGATGCCCTCCAGGACTTCAATTTTCATTTCCTCTGACAATGGCAGAATGAAGAGTCCTTCATAGGCTTGGGCGTTTTCCCGGGCTTGGCTGGCGATGAAGCGGCTGATCCAACGGGTGATCCGGGGATAACGATTGTTTTCAAGAACAAGCAGCAATGCGGAAAGATCGTCTTTTGAGACATTCGCCATGGCGTTCCAAATCAAGTATGGGAGGAAAGGATCGCTTTTGAAATTTTCGTCGCGAACGAGCCGATTCGCGAGGCTCATGCGTTCCTCGCGAGGGAGCCGTTGGAGTGAACTCGAAAGTGTGAGTTTAACGAGACCGGATTGATCACTGGCGAGTGGTTCAAGGAGTTTGGCGGTTTTGGTGGTGGCAATTTCCGGTGTAAAAGTATTTCCGGTGATCGAGTCGAGCGGGAGACTGTCTGTTAGAAAACGAATTCCCCAGGTTCTGACATGTTCGTTTTCGTCAGTCAGGAGCGGAAGGATCTGCTCGTACGAAAGCTGTTTTTTAGCGAAAAGAAGCCATAAGGCGCGCAAGCGGCGGGGGATGTTCGTTTCGCTTTTGCGGGCGGTTGCCTGGAGACGCTTGCCCGCCTCCGAGCTTAAATCCTGATCGAGGAGGCGGTTGCGCATCTGCCGATAGAACCAGGCGTTGGGGTGGCGGATGAGTTTATCGATATTATCCGGTGTGAGATCGGATAGCGGGGAGAGATCGGGCTTTACGGGCTCGCCATAAGAAATTTTGTAAATGCGGCCGCTTTCGCGATGCACGCCGGTGAGGTCATGGCACTCGCCGGTGTCGGACCAATCAAGGATGAACACGGAGCCGTCCGGGCCGGTGGTGAGGTCGAGGCCGCGGAACCAGGAATCGTCGGAAAAGATGATGTCGGGTTCGTGTTTGGCGGTATAGCCGCTGCCTTTGGGTTCGATGCGCTCGACGTTCACCCGGCGGCCGTGCTGGTTGAGGGTCATGTATTTTCCGCGATATGGTTCGGGCCATTGGTCGGCTTGATAGATCATGCCGCCGATGTGGGAGTGGCCACCGCCGAAGTCGCTGGCCTTGCCATCGCGGGAGTCCATCCATGAGCGGCCGGTGTCATAGTGGTAGTGGTCGGCGATCTGGTCCATGCGTTCATAAACAAAGGGGTTGGGGCTTTCGCCGGTGTTTTCCTTGAATTGAGCACCGGGAATCATGTGCCAAAGATGGCCGATGACGGTGTTGGAGAAAAACATTTCGCCATTTTCATCCCAGTCGTGTCCCCAGGGATTGGTGGTTCCATGGCAGAGGACTTCCGTGGTTTTACGCTCGGGATGGTAACGCCAGATGCCGCCTTTCATTGGAATGCGTTGATCATCCGCAGTGCCGGGAGTGCCGATTTTGGCGGGACAACCGTGGCCGCAGCGGCCGTAAAGCCAGCCATCCGGCCCCCAGCGCAGGCCATTGGCGAAGTTGTGATAGTTGTCTTCCGCAACCAGGAAGCCATCGAGAATCACTTCCGGCGGGCCGTCCGGAATATCATCGGCATTCGCATCCGGGATGAAAAGGAGTTGCGGCGGGCACATCAGCCAAACGCCACCCCTGCCAAGCTCTACGCTGGTGAGCATTTGGACCTGGTCGGTGAATACTTTGCGGCTCTCAGCTTTGCCGTCATTGTCCTTGTCTTCGAGGATGATTACGCGGTCGTTTAAGCCGAGGTCGAACCGTTTCTGGCGCTCGGCATAGGTGTAGTTTTCGGCGACCCAGAGACGCCCTTTGTGATCCCATGTGGCGGCGATGGGATTTTGAATATCGGGCTCGGAGGCGAAGAGAGTGGCGCGGAAACCTTCGGGAAGGCGCAATTTTCCGAGCGCTTCCTTTGCGGACATGGGGCTCTGATTGCCAGGTTCCGAGTTGTAGGTCCGGGGGAATGGTTCGGCGGTCGCGAAGGAATTCAGAAGGAGGCTGAAAAATCGGATTTGAAAAGGGGACATAAGGCTGCGCGCTTTGAATTACGTATTTTTCATGAAGGAATTGCAAGAATAGCGTTGGGCTTCATTCTGTTGCAATCGATAGAAAAACATATGTCTGAATTTCTCACCATCGCCCGTGATGTCCATGACGAGCTTGTTATTTCCGCTTATCGGTCCCGGGGTTATTCCGAGGAAGAAGCCATGCTCGGAACCAAGCTCGCTGCAGAGGCGGCGCGGCATGGGATACGCACCCACCATGCGCTGAAAGCCCTGCATTTGGATGACCTGTTCGGATCGAGGGTCGGAGGATGTGTGCCGGGAGCGGAAATCGAGGTCTTGACTTCGCGTTTCCCTGCGTCGGAAACCTGGAATGCGAACATGAAGCTGGGACAAGCGGTAGCTTACCGTGCGATGGATCGGGCGATTGAGTTGGCGGATCAATACGGAATCGCGCAGATTGCGGTGGACAATACATTTCATTATCTCTGGGGCGGAGGCTATGTGATGGCTGCGGCGGAGCGGGGCTATTTCGCGTACACGAACTGTACTTCGACGCTGGCCGAGGTCGTTCCTTTTGGCGGGAAATTTCCCACCTTGGGGACCAATCCACACTCATGGGGAATTCCATCCCAAGAGGCGAACGGTTTCCCAATCGTTGTGGATTGGGCGACATCCGTGGTGGCCATGGGGCGGGTGCAGGCGCTGAAGCGGGAAGGCCGGCAGCTGCCATCCGGAGCTGCGGTGGATTGCAATGGCCAGCCGACGACTGATCCGAATCAGGTTGCCGCCTTGTTGCCCTTCGGTGGTCACAAGGGGTATGGGATGTCGCTGCTGAACGAAATTTTCGGCGGCTTGATCGGTGGTTCGCTGCCCACGGTCAGGGGGCGCGGGATCAGCGATCCGGGCGAAAAAGCGACTACGGTTTTCTACTTTCAGGTAATCCATCCGGAGGCGCTGTCCGGGAGAAATTTCGCGCATGGACGCAGTCAGATTGAGAATCTCAAAGCGGTGCTGGATGACATACTCGGGCACGGAAACGGAACGGCGATGTTACCAGGTCAGGTCGAGGCGAACGCGCGCAAGGCGTCCGATGAAGCGGGCGGGCTGTTTTTCACTGCCGCTGAAATTTCCGAGTTCAACCAGCTGGCCGAAGGACTCGGGATGGCGATGCTGGTTGGAAAGGTTTAGGCGCTGCGCGAAAATCAGGAATTGGCGCGGCCTTGATAAGAACCGTCTTCGGTTTTCACAGTGATGCGCTCGCCGACATTGATGAAGAGCGGAACCTGGACGACCAGGCCGGTGTCCATGGTGGCGGGTTTGTAAACATTGTTCGCGGAGTCGCCTTTAACGCCTTCCGAGGATTCGGCGATGGTCATGACCATGGTGAGCGGAAGTTCGATGCTGACGACGGTGCCATCGGCGAT
>JACMMB010000106.1 GCA_014379305.1 Akkermansiaceae bacterium | reverse complement strand
ATGCCCGGAAAGGTCAACCCGGTGCTCTGCGAAGCCGTCACCATGGTGGCCGCCCGGGTTTTTGGCAACCAGACCACCGTCACATGGTGCGGTGCGAGCGGCCACTTCGAGCTGAACGTCTTCATGCCCCTGCTCGCGCAAACCGTGCTCGAATCCATCCGCCTCCTCTCTAAAGTCAGCCTTGCCTTCGCCGGGAAATGCGTGGCTGGCATCACCGCCAACAAGGAACGCTGCGAGGAGCTGATCGAGCTTTCGCTTTCCATGGTAACTTCCCTGGTGCCCATCATCGGCTATGATCGGGCCGCTGCCATTGCCAAGGAATCAATGCACACCGGTCTCACCGTCCGCCAGCTCTGCGAAGCGAAGCTCGCCGAACTGGGCATCGATCATGAGCAGCTGAAAGCCGCTCTTGATCCCAGCACCATGGCCGATGCTCCGGTTTAGAGTGGTTTCCATGGCAGGAGCACTTGGACCATTTCACGAAACCTGCATGAGATAAGAAAGATTGTAGAAAACTATCTTCGCCGGTAAAAACCACCGGAGCATGAAGTATCCCACGCGATTTCAACAAAAGACCATTTGGAGCGCGGCAACCGGTACGGCAATGCTCATTCTCGGCGCGCTTTTGGTCGGCTTGGTATGGTTGATCGGCAAAATGTTCGGTTTCCTCCAGCCGGTGCTGGTGCCCTTGGTGGTGGCTGGAATCATCGCCTATCTATTGGATCCGGTGGTCTGTTGGTTGGAAAAAAGAGGCATGAGCAGGCTTTGGTCTGTGGTCACGGTGTTTCTCGCAACGCTTGTCGCCGTCACGCTTTTGGTGGCGGCCGTATTACCGGCCATTCAAGGCGGAAGGGTGTTTTTCCGGGAAATTTTCAACAAGCCATCCACCGTTGTGACTATCGACGAGCTGGCTTCAGAAACGGGAGAGGCGGCGGCGGAGATCACTGCGGCTCCCGCGGCTCGGAATCCTGCGGACAAGTCTTCATTACTGAACGGCGACGAGGCGGATCTTGTACCCGCCCTGGCCCGCTCCCTCTATAATTTGCGTCAGGACTACAAACAGGGGCCGATCGGCTGGGCGCTCACGGAAACCACCGATGCCGGCGAACCCATCGAATATGCAAATGGGGCGGATCCTCCCGATTCACTTGATTTCTTCTGGCGCACGCGTTGCGGCAGAATGCTGTTCCAATACAAGGGCGAGATCCTCAATTGGCTCAGCGTCGGTTCCACCAAAGTGCTTGGTTTCCTTGGCCTGATCCTCGGCATGATCATGGTGCCCGTCTATCTGTTCTTTTTCCTGAAAGACTCCGTTTCCATTCGCGACCACTGGCATGATTACGTTCCTCTCAGGGCATCGCGGTTCAAGACGGAACTCGTTTCAACTCTTCAGGAGATCAATGGCTATCTTATTTCCTTCTTCCGTGGCCAGGTCGTCGTCGGGGTCATTGACGGTATTCTGGTCGGCATCGCCCTGTTTTTCTTCGATCTGCCATACGCGCTGCTAATCGGCGTTTTCATGGCGATTCTGGGAATCATCCCTTATATCGGCAGCATCCTGTGTCTCATCCCCGCGTGCATCATTGGCTACCTCCACGCGCAAACAGCGCATCCATTCGGTCTCAACCCCTGGCCTTACGTGGGCGGAGTAGTGCTGATTTTCATCTCCGTCCAACAGATCAATTCGCTTGTCACGGCACCGAAAATCGTTGGTGATTCGGTCGGCCTGCATCCGTTGACGGTGATTTTCTCAATGCTGTTCTGGTCCCTGATTCTCGGCGGCTTTGTCGGCGCCCTGCTCGCAGTGCCTCTCTCCGCCGCGGTAAAAGTCATTTTCCGCAGATACTTTTGGGATCGCACGATGCGCGAGGGCAGCCAGGAAAGTTCGGGCGGATTTGCGGTATGAAAATGCCGGGTGCCTGTTTTCCTGATTCGGTGAAAGACACGCGGTGCGGAAGGTGGTAAAGCATTTCCAATGTCCGAAGATGAAGAGCAGGAAAAACCCATGGATGGCGACACGATCATCGCATCAGCCTACGCAAAAACCCGCAAAAGCCTGATCGCCCGCCTGGACAACTGGGAGGATCAGCGCACTTGGGATGAATTCTATCAAACCTATTGGCGGCTCATTTATTCCGTCGCCATCAAGGCGGGCCTGCGCTCCGAGGAAGCCTTCGACTGCGTCCAGGAAACCATTCTTTCGATTGCCAAGCAGAGCAAAAAGAAACTTTACGATCCCGAGCAGGGCTCATTCAAAACCTGGCTGATGAACATGACCCGCTGGCGGATCAACGATCAATTCCGCAAGCGCAAAAAAGATACCGCGATGGCCGGCGGCGAGTGGGACGACGATCGCAAAACCGCCGTCATCGACCGCATCGAAGACCCCGCTGGCGATGTGCTTTCGCGTCTCTGGAATGTGGAGTGGAAAAAAAATGTCGCGGATGCCGCGCTCGCCCGCGTCAAGGCCCAGGTTTCCCCAAAACAGTATCAAATCTTCGATTTTTACGTCATCAAGCAATGGGACGTTAAGAAAGTTCAGGACAAGCTCAACGTCAGCATGGCTCAGGTATATCTGGCAAAACACCGGGTCGGCGCCGTGCTTAAAAAAGAACTGGCCAAACTCGAAGAAGAGATCGAATAAGCGATGGCGACAAAAGCCCGGACCCACCCGAATATTCCCGACCACGATGTCCTCAGAAAGATCGGTGGCGGGGCTTATGGCGAGGTGTGGATGGCCCACGGTGTCACCGGCGCCATGCGCGCCGTCAAGGTCGTGTGGCGCGAAGACTTCGATGACGAGCGTACTTTCGAACGCGAGTTTGAAGGCATCCTGAAATTCGAGCCCATCTCCCGCGACCATCCGGGACTCGTCAATATCCTCCACGTCGGGCGCAGTCCGGACAGCGTGTCCTTCTATTATTATGTCATGGAGCTGGGCGATGACGCCCGCACCGGCCAGGACATCAATCCCATCGAATACGAGCCCCGCTGTCTGCGCCCGGAAGGGAAAACCGGCACGCGCTTGGAAACCGGGCTCTGCATTGATGTCGGCGTTCGTCTTGCCGAAGCCCTTAACCATCTCCACGAGCGCGACCTCGCGCACCGTGATGTGAAGCCCTCGAACGTCATTTTCGTCAACGGCAAGGCAAAGCTCGCCGATATCGGTCTTGTCGCCGCGCGTGGCCAGCGCACCTTCGTCGGCACTGAGGGATTCGTCCCGCCCGAAGGCCCCGGCTCCGCCCAGGCGGATGTCTATAGCCTTGGCAAGGTATTGTATGAAATAGCGACCGGAAAAGACCGCCTCGATTTTCCGGAACTTCCCGACGAGCTCCCCACCGGCCTTGAAAGAAAGCGCTGGCTCGAGCTCAACAAAGTCATCTGCGATATCTGCGAGCCGCGCATCAGCAAACGGAAAATCTCCAGCTCCCACGAGCTGGCCGAAGCACTCCGCCGCCTGCAACGCGGCCAACGCAGACGCCGCAGCGGAGTCTCGATCTGGGGAACCACTTTCGTCCTTCTCGCCTTTGCGGCATGGGCTTCCTGGGAAGCCTTCAAAGATAACGCCAGACTGCCTTGGAACAAACCCGCCCCGCCCAAAGCCACGGTTGCGGAAGGCATGTTGCGGGTGGTCACGACCCCGGAAGGGGCGGAGGTTTTTACCGAAGACGGCACACTCGTCGGACTCACCCCTACCGCGACCTTGCGCGCAAAAGTCGGCAGCGAGGTCAGCTATGTGATCCGCAAAAAAGGCTACCGCGCCTTCATGATTGCCCGGACCATCACCGAAGATGCCGTCAAGGAACCGATGCTGATCTTTGGCGAACTCCAGAATTTTTCCCCACCGGTTGAAGGCGAGAAATGGGAGGATCACCTCGGCCTGACCTACTTGCCCAAAGACGATGAACACATCACCTCCGGCTTCGTCAAGAGAAGTGTTTGGAACGATTTCCTGAGTTCCTCCAAGCGCTCGGAAGCAGCCGTCGAATTCATCACTATTTCTGAAAACGGCCAACCGAGCGAGGTCGTGCTCGCGCCCCAGCCGGAAATCATCGCCTTTTGTGACTGGCTCCGTGGCGGTGGAATCAAAAACGGTTTCCTTACGCAGGATAGCGAGGTGGTCGCCGCAGTGGAGCAATCATTCGACGATCCGGCTCTCAGCGAGCGAGCCCGCCGCGAGTCGCTCAAGCCTTTTCAGATCATTGTTCGCGAATACAGTTACGGGGGCGTCCAACTTGGTAGCTTGCCGCCCGGAGCGCAGGTTTATATGAACGGCATCGGTGTCGGAACGACTGACAAGACTCTCCTGATTCCCAAGGTCAAGCCCGGCCCCATCGAACTGCTGATCATTCTTGAAGGCTACAAGCCACTCACCCTCAATGCAGTGGTCAAGGCTGGGGAAAACCTTCCGCTTACCGCCACGCTTGAGAAAAACCAAGGCATCGTCTTCGGCAAAGCCTGGGAAAATGGAATCGGCATGAAATTCGCCCCAATGGGTCCGGATATGATGGTCTCGGTTTGGGAAACCCGCGTCAAAGACTACAGCCTCTTCACCGATCAATTGGAGAACCGGCAAACCCGCCGCCCGGATTTCGAGCAGGGTCCCGATCATCCCGTCGTCTATGTTTCACGTGATGAAGCGAAGGCTTTCTGCGAGTGGCTCACCGAACGCGAGCGCATGGAGGAACGCATCGCCCAAACCCACCGCTACCGCCTGCCCACGGATGTGGAATGGAGCCGCATGGCCGGCCTCGATTTTGAGATTGGCGATGGTCCCGGCCAGCGTGACGCCAACAAACCCGCCTTGTTTCCCTGGGGGGCGAAATGGCCGCCCCAAACCAGCTTCGCCAACTACGCTGACTCCTCGGCCGCCAACCTTCCCGGCATCACTGCGGAGCGCGTCATCCCGGATTACACCGACGGCTTTCCGCGCACCTCACCCGTCGGGTCCTTCCCCGCGAGCAACCTGGGACTCTTTGATCTCAGCGGCAATGCCCAGGAATGGGTCGAGGACGACTACTCGATCACGGCTGCCAGCGATCTCGGAGTCGTTCGCGGCGGCGGATGGAACACCTATCTCAGGGAAAACCTCCTGATCGGCTGGAGAAACCCGGTCCCTGTCAGCTTTCGCGACGCCTACCATGGTTTCCGCATTGTATTATCGAAAATAGAGTCAAACATCGGCCCGGAACCCTCGATATCAGACTGAAATTTTATGGTCCAGATCAACATTTCATACGAGGGAAACCTCCGCTGCTCCGCGACTCACGCTCCTTCCGGCAACACGCTCCAGACGGACGCCCCTGTTGATAACAACGGCCGCGGCGAGGCTTTTTCCCCTTCCGACCTTGTCGCGACCGCCCTTGGTTGTTGCATGGCAACTGTCATGGGCATCGTTGCCCAGCGTAAGGAAATTTTCCTTGAGGGCCTTCGCATCGAAGTCCGCAAGCACATGTCCGAAGACGCCCCACGCCGCATCGCCAGGCTCGAAATTGACCTTCATATGCCCATTCCACACTCCCATTCAGAGCGCAAAGTCTTTGAAAGCGCCGCCCGTGGCTGCCCCGTCCACCACTCGATCCATCCTGACATCGTCGTCGTGTTTAATTGGATGTGGGCATGAAAAATTCCTTCCACTCCGGTCGAATGGCTAAAATTCTAATATTGCTCTCGCTACTTCTCTCTCTGCGCGCGCCCGCCACCCTCGCCGAGGCGCAACGCATCCAACGCGGCTATGAATTGGCTTCGGAGAAATGGGTGCTGGAAATGAAACTTGCTACAACACCCCAAGCCCGGCAGGAGCTTCAGATGAAACAGCCAAAGCCCACGCCCACCGCCATCGAACTCTGGCGCGCGATCGGAACCTCGTTGCAAGAGGATTGGACCATTCCCCACGCCGCTTTTTTCCTCAACATCAGCCGCAACCTGACCACCACGGATCAACAGGGAATCCCACAAGTGGCTTTCGTCAAAGAACGCCAGCTCATCCTGAAAACTTTTGCGGAGCACCACCTCGCAAAGCCCGACATTCTGCCGTTCTGCATCGCCCTCATCGATAGCCAGGATCCGCAGGCCATTTCCCTGCTGGAAAAAATACAAGCGGAGAACCCTGACAAATCCATTCAGGGAGTTGCAGCTTTAGGGGCGGCACTGCTTCTCAAGCCCCTGGGTGACGATCCCGAGGTGATGAAAAAACGGCTCACCTATCTCCGCAGTGCCATCATCCACAGCGCGGATCAAAAAATCGGCCAGACCAGCGTCGCCGATATCGTCACCGATGAACTTTATGTCATCAAATACCTGTCGAAAGGCCGCGACGCCCCCGATCTATCCGGAACGGATGTTGCTGGACGACCGGTCAAGCTTTCAGATCTCAGAGGCAAAATCGTAGTCCTGCTTTTCTGGGATGCCAGGATGGCGGAAACTGACAAAATCATCCAGATCACCAATCAGCTCGTCACCAAATTCAGAGGTAAAGCCGTCGCCGTTCTCGGTATCACCTCCGAACCCATCGAACGCATACGCTCGCTCCAGGCGGATGATTCGATCATGTGGAACAACATTCACGATTCCACCGACAAGCTCGCCTGGGAATACAGAATCACTTTCAGACCCGCTGTTTTCATCCTCGATGGAGTAGGGAAAATTCAATATACCGGACTGCCGGGGTCCTTTGTTGAGATCACTGTCGATGCCCTGCTTGTTGGTGAAGCACCGAAAAAATAGCTGTCGTCTGCGATGACTGCCGGCGGCTTCCGATTTGCTTGAGGTATGAAGTTCGAAAAATGAATCAGGCCCCGCTCAAAAAATTCATCATCTCCAGCCGCTCCACGCTGGCCAGTATGGCGAAATATCTCTTCGCGGCCTGGGTCTTTGGACTCATCCTGTTCAACGGGCCATTCCCCTCACAAAGCCCCGGCAATACGCTTCTCGCGATAGCCTGGTTCATCGCGCTGTTCTTCATCGCGTTTCGCATCCGTGAGAAAAGACGCAAATGGCTTCTCACCCTTGCCCTCTTTCTCATTCCCATCCTTCCCTACCTGTTCATCGCTCCCAGCCACAACCGCTCATGGGAGACACCCTACACCCGCACTTCCCATGCCGGGGTTTCAGGTAACACCATCATCATCCATAACTTCCGCTCCTTTGACTACAATGCCGATGGCCTGCCCATAGAGGACTGGTCCACGCGCAGCTACGATCTGAGACGGCTCGTCGCCATGGATTTCTTCATGTCCTACTGGGGCTCGGAATACATCGGCCACCCCATCTTCAGCTTTGATTTTGGAGAGCAGGGTCACGTCGCTTTCACCATCGAAGCCCGCATGGAAAAAGACGAGGCCTACCAACTTTTTGCCGGCCTCTACCGGCGCTACGAGCTCTCCTACATCCCCTGCGAGGAAGCCGATGCCGTCCGCGTCCGCACCAATTTTCGGAAAAACGAAAACGTCCACCTTTACCGCACCATCGCCACCCCCGAACTCGCCCGCGCCCGCATTCTGGAGTTCGTCGCCACCATGAACGATATCAAAAAACGCCCCCGCTTTTACAACGTCATTACCTCCAACTGCACCACCGCCGTCCGCTCGCAAATGTCCAGGCGCTTCCCGATGGACTGGCGTGTCATCGTCAATGGCAAGCTCGATGAAATGCTTTACGAAAAGAAAATCCTCGTTACCGGAGGCCTTGATTTCCCCGAGCTCAAACGTCGCGCCTACATCAATCCCAAGGTCCGCGACCATCCGGAAAAACAGGATTTCTCCACCCGCATCCGTGAAAACATACCCGGCTTCCAACCGGCCTTTTAGAGACATCGTCCTTTCATCCCGAGCTGGACGTTCCCGCTCCCATCATCGAACTTCCTTCCCATGCGCGTTCTTGGCATCCTTACAAAAAAGGAACTCAACACCTACTTCCTGAATCCCTTCGGGTGGGTCGTATTCGCCTTCGTGGTTCTCATGCAGGGACTTTCCCTCTCGTCCGCGATGAAAGGATTTCGTGACACCCCGGTCAAAGACAGTCTCGTTTACGTCACTTTCCACACCCCTCTGTTCTGGTTCTATTTCCTTTTCATATTTCCCCTCATCACCATGCGTGCCTTTGCCGACGAGGAACGCAGCGGTACCCTGGAAACCTTGCTCACCGCCCCCGTCCGTACCTGGCAGGTCGTCCTTTCCAAATACTTCGCGGCGATGATTTTCTACACCCTCCTGTGGATCCCGGCCTACTTTCAATTCGAGGCCTTCACATGGTTCACCGGGATTCCGCCCGCCTATTCTGATGGCGCGCTGCTCGGCACCTTCTCTATTCTGTTCCTCATGGGTGCCGCCTTTACCGCCATCGGCTGTCTCGCATCTTCGCTAACATCCAGCCAGATCATCGCGGGCATCGTCACCATCACCATTCTGGTCATCCATTATTTCCTTGGCTTCGTCACCGTCATCTGGGGCGAATCCTTCGCCGGTGCCGGCTTGTTTCACTACATCTCTTCGCAACAGCACCTCCACTATTTCTCCAACGGTCTCCTCGATTCCCGTCCCGTCGTTTACTACCTCACCATGACCGCCTTCGTCCTGTTCCTCACCCATCAAGTTATCGACCTCCGCCGGTGGCGCCCGTGAAACCCTTGAAAACCGATCTTCCTGAAATGCCCGATAAACCCAATCGTCCATCCCGCCCGAACCGCTTCGGCATCGGTTTCCTTTCCCTATTTCAAATTCTCCTCTTCCTTGTCATCGTCATTTTCGCCAACTACCTCGCCTCCTATAATTATTCCCGCGCCGATCTATCCCGTGCCGCCGATTACTCCCTCTCCTCCTCGACGGGAAATTACCTGAAAAGCAAAGCCATCGCCGCCAGCACTACTCCGGTAAAATGGATCATGATCTTCCGCCGCTCCTCGCCATTTTACGAACGCGTCCGCGCGTTCGCCGAGGAATACGCACGCAAATCCAACGGCAAAATCATCCTCGAAACCATCAACCCGATCCGCTCTCCCGACCGGACCCAGCAACTTGCCGCCGCCTACAACCTCACCCTGGTCCGCGACCTGGTCCTCATCGATGCCCGCCCCAGTGACTCCGCCCCCATCATCACTGAAACCCCCACCGGCACCCCTGCCTTGAATCCCCACATCACCATCGCCCTCGCCGATGAAATGCTCACCTATGCGACGGATGAAAAAGGCCAGCGCCGACCGGACACCTTCCGCGCGGAGGATATCCTCACCGCCCGCCTGGTCGAGGCCATCGAAGGCAAGCCGCGAACTTTCCTCTTTCTCGCCGACAAATCGCGCATCGATTCCGAAGGCGAAAACTCCCCCTGGAATCACCTCGCAGCCACCCTCCGCTATCAGAACATTCAGCTGAAACCGGCCAATCTCGCCGGCCTCAGCGAAATCCCCGGGGAAATCAACGGACTCGCCATCATCGCCCCGAAATATGATTTCACCGACGAGGAAATAAAAACTCTCGAACGCTATTGGAACACTCCCCGCGCCGCCCTTCTCATTCTCCTCACCCCCGGCGAGTGCCCGCCACAACTCCGCACCTTCCTCCGCACAAAAGGCATTACCCCGCGTCGCGACCGCATCATTTCAAAAGACTCCGACCGCGTCATTACCAACGCCCGTGGAAATTTCACCGCCGGCATCGATTTTATCAAGGACCTCTCGGGCCAGGCCACCGTCTTCGAAGGCGCATCCTCATCCCTGGAAGTCCGCGAAAACGCCGATGACCTTGCCGTCAGGAAAATCTCTCCAAACCCCCTCATCCGCATCTCGGAAGGCTTCTGGGGAGAAACCAAATTCGGAGAAAACCAGGCCGGCGAAACCTTCGATGCCATCCACGATACCCCGGCACCCCTCTATCTCGCCGCCTCGGTCACGCGCGGCGCCGCCAACGACGACCGCCTGGCCGCCGACACCTCACGCATGATTGTCATCGCCACCACCGACTTCCTGCAGCCTGACCGCCAGCGTGCCGAAAACATCGACTTCCTCGCCTCCGCGGCGAACTGGCTTGTCCACCGCGAGTCCCTCACCGGCCTGGCCCCGCGCACGATCGGAACCTACAAGCTCCCGCTCCTCGACGCCCAGGTCTCGTTCATCAACCGCCTGAACCTGTTCTTCGCGCCCATCGCCTTCCTCCTCATCGGTGGCCTCGTTTACTCCTCCAGACGTAGCTGATATATTCGTGCGCTCCCTGATTTTCACCATCCTATTGCTGCTTACCGCCTCAATCCTTGGCGGATTGGCGATATGGCAGCTTCGCGAAGGCAGCCTCAACCGCATTCTCGGCACCCCCCACACCTCCATTGGCGGGAAAATCTATCCCGAGCTCCAGCCCGAATCCGTCACGTCCATCACCCTCAGCTCAGGGGAAACCATCGCCAACTTCAGCAAGCTCGGCAACATCTGGCAAGCCACCACCCCATGGCGCGATCGCATGGACCCGCGGGCGGCCCTCGCCATCCTCACCTTCGCCAACACCACCACGGCGGAAGACTTCATACCCCGCGACAAACTCGACCCGGCCCTCGCCAAGCTCAGCGCTGGCAGCGTCCAGGTTCTGTTGAATGACGCCAGTGGCCGCCAACGCGCCTTCTTCAACCTCGGACGCCGCACCCCGTGGCTGAATCTTCCAGCGACGGAAAATGCCAAGCCCATCCCCACCACCTACCTCCTCCCCTTGGAGCGCGGTCGCAAATCCCACGTTTACGCCGCCACCGGCGATATCCTCCCGCTTTTCAAAGACGGCTTCAAATACCTCCGCGACCACCGCCCCTTTTACTTCAATCCGCTTGCCTTGGAAAAAATCCGCCTCCGCACCGCCCAAGGCGAGCTCATTCTCGGTCGCGCAAAACCCGATTCACCCTGGCGCATCGTCAAGCCCCTCGATCTCCCCACCGACCCGGTCGCCATGAAAACCCTCCTCGAAGGACTCCTCAACCTTCAGGCCTCGAAACTCAGCGACCGCTCCGCAGACACCCTCCCGGCGGGCGAAGCCTCCGCCCGGAACAGCCAAATCGCCATTACACCCTTTGGCGGCGGTGCCGAAATCGTCCTTGAGCTGCTTCCCGCCGAGACCCCGGAGTCGCGTGAAACCCGGGCCACCGTCAGCGACCGCCCGGAAACCCTGTTCACCATTCCGCTGAAACCGGAACCGAACCTCACTTCCATTTCGGAACTCCCCCTCACCGTCAATGAACTCCGCGATCCCAAACTCACCAATCTCAACATCGCCTCGATCCGCGCCATCGCCATCGAGACCGCCACCTCGCCGACCATCCTGCTCTCCCGCGATCCGCCCGACTCATGGCTCGCGACCATCGGCGGCAAGGCCCAACCGGCCAACGAACAACGCCTCTACGAGCTGCTCAAATCCGCCACCGAAAGCCGCGCCATCGGTTTTGAAACCGACGCCGCCCCGGAGGATCTGTCACCGTGGGGACTTCACAAACCTATCCTTACCCTCACCTTCCTCGCCGCCAACAGCGAGGCACTTGCCATCTCCTTCGGCCTCGACGCGCGCGGCAATCTCTTCGCCAAACGCAAGGCCAGCCCCGGCATCATGCGCCTTGAGAATCGTTTTCTGGAAACCATCGCCACCCGCCCCCATGACTGGCGCAACGCCCGCCTGTGGGCGCTCTCCCGCGTCGATACCACCGCCATCGTCCGCACCGAGACCGGCTCCCCGCCCCTCGAACTGCGCTACGATTTCCTTGGCGAGACCTGGAAAGCCTTCCAAGCCGGCAACGAAGCCACCGCCAACCTCGACCCCGCCCGCGCGAACTTTCTCTTGGGAATTCTGGAAACCCTCGAAGTCTCGCGCTGGCTTTCCACTGCCGATGAAACCGCCCTGGCCGCCCTTGAAAAACCCGACCTGCGCTTTGAAGTGACTGAAGCCACCGTCGATGACTTCGGCGATCCCATCGGCGAAAACAAACAAACCCTGATCCTCGCTCCCGATCCCGCCACCCGCATCATCTACGGCAAACGCGGTAACGAGCCATCCCCCTTCATCCTCGCCCCGGAAACCTACCTCAAGCTCTCCATCCCCTTGCTCGACGAATAGCCCGCCGGCTACCGGCGCAGGAAATTCTCCTCCGCCGGCACCTCCGCCGCCGTCGCCCGGTCCACCTCCAGCACCGCCTGCACTATTCCATCCCGTTTCGGAAACGTCATCGTCCCCGCCACCTTCACCCAGCCGTTCTCAGGCAGCAAAGGCGGCTCCTTGCCGAACTCCAGCACGATCGGAATCGCCCGCGAATCCGCCACGCAGCACGTCATGAACATCCGGTAAAGCCTCCTCCGCGTCCCCTTTTCATTGTTCTCCTTTTCCGCCACGATCCGTCCTTCCGTCTCGATTTTCAGGCCGCCCAGCAATCCCTGCAGCTCCCGGTCGCCCGTCGCGAAGAACAGCTCGATCAGCCCGAATTCCAAATAGCCATCCGCGGTTTTGCGATGGCCCTTCTCAATTTCCGCAATCGTCAGCGGCGGCAAATCCGAAGTGAACAGCGACGCATCCGCCGCCGCGCCATCGTCATACAATCCCTTCCGCGCCAGCGTCGCTTGGGAAAATTCATCCTTCGTCCACGCGATCGACATCGCCAGCGGCAGCGTCATCATCAGCAGCGTCACCAATGGATTCAACTCGCCGCCCTCATGGTCATCCTCCTCCCCATGATTGTGGCCGCAATCCGCCTTTTGAAACGCCGTAAGCAGATTGAACAAGCCCATCACCGCCAGCCCCAGCCCGCCGAGCAACGCGATCGACCGGAAATCCGGAGCCAGATATTTCACGATCCTGCCCGATCCATGGAAATACAGCAGGCCCGCCGCCCACAGCAGCACCGCTAGTGAAAACAGAATTCTGCGCAGTTCCGGTTTCATCGCACATTCATCAGCCAGGCTTGGGCCACGATGGCCGCTCCCCAGATTACCACAAACAACGCCACTCCCAGTCCGAGAATGAACCGCCGCCGCATCACCGTTTGATAGAGAAACAGCAGCTTTACATCCAGCATCGGCCCGAACACCAGGAAAGCCAGCTTAGCGCCCCAGGTGAACTTCGCCAGAGTCGCCGCGATAAACGCATCGGACGTGCTGCACAGGCTCAGGATAAACGCGAGCGCCATCAGCGCCGCCGGGGCCGCCACCGGATTCCCCGCCAGCCCGTCCAGCCACTCCGCGCCCGGCGCGATGCCCGTATTGAACAGCGCCGTGATCGCCACCCCGATCGTGAAATACACCCCCACATCCACGAAATCCCTCATCGCCGAGCGCATCGCCGCCACCAGCCGCCCATCGTCCGCAGGCGCGTGATCTGCCGGATGGTGCGCGTGATCATGCCCGCAGCAGCCATCATGATCATGGTCGTGATCCGCATGGCCGCCCCGCCCTTCCGCCTCGATCCGATCCGCCAGCGATTTCCTCAACACCTTCCGCAACGGAATCCGCGCCACCACCAGCCCCACCCCCACCGCCACCAGATAGCCCAGCAGCAGCCGCCCGCCCGTCATCATCCAGGGAGCCTGCCCTTGGAAGGCCTTCCAGGTGCTCAGCGCCGTGATCGGATTTACAATCGGCGCCGCCAGCATGTACGTCAGCGCGCAGCTCATCGGCAGCCCCTTGCCCACCAGCCGCCGGATCACCGGCACCACCGCGCATTCGCACACCGGGAACACCGCCCCCAGCAGCCCCGCCACCATCACCGCCAGATTCCGGTTCTTCGGCAGGAAACGGTCCATCGTCCCGGCCGGCAGGTAAACATCGATAAACCCGCTGATCAAAGTCCCTACGAGAATGAAAGGTGCCCCCTCGAAAAGGATGCTCAAGAACGCAAACGCGAAATCCTGCCGTGCGTCTGCATTCATCCCCGCCAACCAAGCCCAAATCCCACTACCCTACCATCCAAATCTCCACCCACTGAGCAACCTTCTTTTTCCCCTCCGTCACTCGCTGGCCGGCACGCAGCCTATCCGCTGGCCATCGACTGCCACTTTGATTTGAAAATTGCCAACTGCGCCGAGGGTGTTGTTTTCGTGCGCCACACAGTGGGCCGCCACGCCTGTATCGACCTGAATTCCGTCAGTCCGATTTCCCGTAGCTCTGCAGCCGGTCACGCTGGCACCTGGAGCATGGATGCCATCGGCACCATTTCCTTCGGAGCTGCTATTGGAAACGTTGCCAATCGATGCCCGGATACCATGAATGCCGTTTTGAGTGGCTTGGGAATTGGTGACGCTGCCGTTGTCCGCACGGATGCCATCGCCGCCGTTGTCCGTGGCCTGGGAATTGGTGACGCTGCCGTATGTGGCGCCAATGCCACTGCCCCCATTGTTTGAGGCGCCGGCATTGGTGATCGAGGCGCTTTGGGCCTGAATGCCATCGTGGACATTATTAGTGGCGGTGGCATTGTTAATACTTCCAAAACTGGCAAATATTCCTAGCTCGCCATTGTTGGTGGAGCTGGCGTTGCTGATGTTTCCCTGTCTGGCATAAATGCCGATAACGCCGTTGTTGCTCGCGGTGATGTGGCTGAGACTGCTGGGGCCATTGAGGAAAATTCCATACTCACCGCATCGCTCTGCAGTGAGGTGCGAGACAAGCACTCCCGAGGTGGGACCGTTATTCAGAATGCCATTGGACCAGCCCTTGCTGGCAAAGCTCGCCTGCCAGGGTTTCGGTCCTATGAACGTGCGCACGGTGCCTCCGGAAATGCGGCCGTTTTTGATTTCGATACTGCGGAGATCGCTCCCGATATCGATCCCGGTTCCGGCTGCGGGAGTCACCGTTTTGCTGATCAACGCGAAGCCATTGAGATCCAGGGTGACGTTGCTGACGGTGATGTTGATCCCATTGCCACTGGCGACCTCGATGTTACCGGTGAGGTAGTAGCTGCCCGGGGAGGAAATCGTGAAATGCGGCCCGGCGATCGGCGTGACGGGGCTTATCGGAATCGGCGTGCGCGGCTCGATCTGCTCGAGGGTGCGCATCGTCGGAGCGGGTGCTCCCGGCGGCGGAAGCGGGCCCTGGGCGAGGGCGAGGCT
>JACMMB010000105.1 GCA_014379305.1 Akkermansiaceae bacterium | reverse complement strand
GGTGCTGTGCCTCATGGGCGGTATGTCGGGGCTTGGCCGCAGGCGCGGTGGTTGGTACTCGGGCGGATTCGGTGGCGGCGGCGGTTTTGGAGGCGGCGGCGGTGGTGGCCGTGGTCGTGGCGGCCCGCGCCGTGAAGAGCGCCAGGCTCTTACCGATTCAGAGGGCAATGAACTTTCCGAAAAAGTCGTCTTCATCAACCGCTGCGCGAAAGTGGTCAAAGGCGGTCGTCGTTTCAGTTTCTCCGCCCTCGTCGTTTGTGGTGACAAGATTGGCAAGGTTGGTCTGGGTTTCGGCAAGGCCAACGAAGTGGCTGATGCGATCAAGAAAGCCAGCGAAGCCGCCCGCAAAGTCCTCAAGCCAATGACGATTGTCGAAGGCACCATCCCTCACGAAATCTATGCCGAATACGGCGGCGGCAAGGTTCTCCTCAAGCCTGCCTCTCCGGGAACAGGAATCATCGCCGGTGGCGGAGTCCGCGCTGTCTGCGAAGCGGTTGGAATCCGTGATATCCTAGCAAAATCCATGGGTTCTTCCAACCACGCCAACGTGGTCAAAGCAACTCTCAAAGCCCTCTCGCAAGTCCGCTCCCGCGACCAGGTTCTCGGTGCGCGCGGCAAAAAGAAAAAAGAGAAAGCCATCTAACCGCGATCAGGCTTCAGCTCCGGAGCCTTTTCACCTGAAAAACCGAACACTGATAAGCAGTCAACTTTATGGAACTTCACAATCTCAGCCCCAATCCCGGCTCCAAGCACCGCGTCAAACGTCTCGGCGCGGGAGAAAGCTCCGGCCGTGGTAAAACCTCCGGAAAAGGTAACAAAGGTCAAAAAGCCCGCTCCGGCAGCGGCACCCGCGTCGGCTTCGAAGGTGGCCAGATGCCCCTTCACCGCCGGCTTCCGAAACGCGGCTTCAACAACTACGACTTCCGCGACAAATTCATCGTCGTCAATGTCGGCGATCTGGATGATCGATTCGAAACCGGCGCGACCATTGACGAAGCCGCACTGCGCAAAGCCGGGCTGGTCAACGGTCCGTGCGACAAGATCAAGCTCCTCGGCGACGGCGAAGTCGAAAAATCCTTTACCGTTGCTTTCCACAAGGTCAGCTCAACGGCGAAGGAGAAAATTGAAAAAGCCGGAGGCTCCATCGCCGAACCCGCTCCAAAGATTAAGGACAAAGCCTCGGAGGCTTGATCGATCCAACCGACATCGTCTGATTTTGAGGAGAGGAAGCACTTGCACGCTTCCTCTCTGTGCTATTAAACCACGCCTTCAATTTACCCAATCATGATCTCTGCTTTTGCGAACACATGGAAAATCCCCGAGCTGAGGGACCGTATTCTTTTCACCCTCGCTCTCATTGTGATCGTCCGTCTCGGCGTTCACCTCACCCTGCCCGGTGTTGATGCAACCGTGATCAAAGCCTGGCTCGATAGCGTTGCGAAACAGGATCCGAGCAGCCCATCGGGTGGCATGACCGCGCTGCTCACCGTCTTTTCCGGCGGCGGACTCACCCAGGCCGGAATTTTTGCGCTCGGCATCATGCCGTATATTTCCGCATCGATCATGGTGCAATTGATGACCGCCATCGTGCCTAAATTCTCCCGTCTCGCCCGCGAAGACGGCGGGCGCCAGAAAATCACCCAATACACCCGTTACATCACCATCGTAATCGCCATCGTGCAGGGCTACTTCGTCGCCAAGTCCCTGACCATCCCGGAAAACATTCCATACATGGCGGGAATTGAGAAATTCGGGACCTTGGTGCCGAATCCAACCGCCTCGTGGTTTGTCCTGACCGTGCTTACCATCGTCGCCGGGACGATTCTGCTGATGTGGCTGGGCGATCAGATTACCGAAAAAGGCATTGGCAATGGCATCTCGATCATCATCACGGTCAACATCATTTCCGCCCTCCCCGGTGCCTTGATCCAAGCGTGGGGTTATTTCACCAGTGGTGATTCCTTCCGCGCCATCATGATGGTCGTGATGATCGCTTTGCTGCTGATCGTGATTGCCGGCACCATCGCCATCACCCAGGCGCAACGGAAAATCGCGGTGCAATACGCCAAGCGCGTCGTCGGCCGCAAGCAATTCGGCGGCCAGACCCAATACCTCCCGCTGAAGGTGAACTACGCTGGGGTGATGCCGATTATCTTCGCATCCGCCGTGCTTTCACTTCCTCCCATGATGCTTCAATGGTTCTTCCCCGGACAAGCCTGGGCGACGAAGCTTTACGGCGAACTGGTTGGCGGCGGACTATGGTATTATATTCTCGGCGGTATCGGCATTTTCCTTTTTTCCTACTTCTGGGTCGCAATGATGTTCCAACCCTCGCAGATCGCCGAGGATCTGAAACGCAATGGCGGTTATATTCCCGGAGTGCGTCCCGGCAAGCCGACGGCTGATTTTCTGGATTTCACGATGACCCGGCTCACCTTCGCCGGAGCCATTTTCCTCGCCCTGCTGTTTTTCCTGCCGGTGCTGACTGGCAAGGTGGTCAATCTGCCGCCCGGCTCGCTGATCCTCCAGTTCTTCGGCGGCACCTCGCTGCTGATCATGGTCGGTGTCGTTCTCGATGTGATGCGCCAGGTTGAGACCCACCTCATCCAGAAGCATTACGATGGGTTCCTCCGCAAGGGAAAACTCAAAGGCCGATATGACCGTCTTGGCAACCAGAGCAACGCCGCGCCGCGTAACGCCATCGTTTATCTTTGGACCGTGATCGCGGTCCTGGTCGTTCTCGGCATCACCGCTTACATTTACAACAGCACTCACGTTTAAGGGTGAAAACGGGATTGCTCCCGGGCAAACCTCCCGCCTTCTGAAAAGCCAACTGCGGAACATGCGCCTCGTTCTCTTCGGTCCACCTGCTTCCGGAAAAGGAACCCAGGGACGGCGTTTGGCCTCCAGCCTCAGCCTTGGCTATCTCAGTACCGGCGCCCTGCTCAGGGAGCATGTGGAAAACGCGACTCCTCTCGGCCTTTCCGCTAAGCCGATTCTCGCCAGCGGCGAATACCTTCCCGATGAATTGATGTTCCCGATTCTTGCCGATTGGCTGGACCATCAGACCGGCCAAACCGGCTGGGTGCTTGACGGCTTTCCGCGAAGTTTGCCGCAGGCCGCGTTTCTCGACGGGTGGCTGGAAGCACATGCACTGAAGCTGGATGCGGCCATCTCACTTGAAGTTCCCTACGATGAGCTTTTGCAGCGCATGCGCAATCGCGTGGAGTGCCCCGCCTGCCGCTGGACCGGACAGCGCGGACAACTGGCCCACGGCACCGACTGTCCGAAGTGCGGGGCAACCGCATCCCGGCGCGCGGATGACGATGAGCAAAATTTCAACAACCGCTTTACCGAGTTCAGCGAAATCACTTTACCGCTCGTGAAATACTACGAAGATCGTAAATCATTGATTTCCGTCCAGGCAACCGCCCCGCAGGATGAGGTCGCCGCCTTGATATTGGCGGAGGTGATGGAAAAAGCATCCGTCTCCCTGCCGTCCAACCGCTAGTCTTTTCCCATGCGCACCCGGATTCCCATCAAATCTCCCAGAGAAATCGAGCGGATGCGCGAGTCGGGACGGATCGCATCGACGATTCTCCAGGCGCTCGCTGCGGAAGTCAGCCCGGGCCGCACCACCGGGGAGATTGATCGACTGGCCGCGGATCTGATGGCGGAACACGAGTGCAAAAGCGCGTTTCTCGGTTACCGGGGATTTGCCGGACAAATTTGCATTTCGATCAATGAAGAGGTCGTCCACGGCATCGGCGGCCCGCGTCGGATCCAGCCGGGCGATATTGTGAAAATCGATGTGGGAATCATCAAAAGCGGCTTCATCGGCGACAATGCGACCACGGTGGCATGCGGGGAGATCCCGGCTTCGACCAAACGGCTTCTTGCCGTGACCGAGCAGTCATTGTTCGAGGCCATTTCAAAAGCCCGGGCGGGCCGCAAGCTGGCGGATCTTTGCGGTGCGGTCGAGGAATATGCCGTCCCCTTCGGCTTCACGATAGTCCGTGAGTTTGTAGGTCATGGGGTCGGCAGGAAACTCCATGAAGAACCCCAGGTTCCGAATTACCGGCCGCGCGGCAAATCGCCGACGCTCATGCCCGGCATGACCCTGGCGATCGAGCCGATGATCAATGCGGGCGTCCCTGAAGTCCGGATTCTGGATGACGGCTGGACGGTGATCACGGTTGATCGCAAGCCATCCGCGCACTTCGAGCATACCGTTTTGATCACCCACGGCGATCCTGAGATTCTGACCGATCGCCCGCGATCCGCCCTGCCGGAGCAACTGGGAATTGCCGGGCTCGTTTCGCCGCATTGAGATATTAGTTGATTATGTTGAAAAAGGTCGCCCGCACCGATACATCATCCCGACCAGCGAGGTTTCCCGAAGAGCTTCCGCATTTTTCCCATGTCCACCGAACTGACCCGCAACTTTTCCATCATTGCTCACATTGATCATGGGAAAACCACGCTTTCCGACCGGCTGATGGAGGCCACCAGCACGGTGACCATGCGGGAAAGTTCCGCGCAGCAGCTTGACTCGATGGACTTGGAGCGGGAAAAAGGCATCACCATCAAATCCCATCCGGTGGCGATGCTTTACAAGGCCAGGGATGGCAAAACCTACAAGCTCAACCTCCTCGACACCCCCGGCCACGTTGATTTCTCCTACGAGGTCTCAAGAGCGCTCGCCGCCTGCGAGGGAGCGATCCTGATGGTCGATGCCGCGCAAGGTGTCGAAGCGCAGACGGTGGCGAACCTCCACCTGGCAGAGCAGCAGAATCTTAAAATCATCCCGGTCCTCAACAAGATCGACCTGCCTGCGGCGGATGTCGCCAAGTCGAAAAAACAGTTGGAAGACATCCTCTGCATCCCGGCGGAGGACTGCATCCCGGCCTCGGCAAAGCAAGGGATTGGCATCGAGGAAATTCTCGAGGCCATCGTCGCCCGGGTGCCCGCCCCGGTGGAGAATCCCGATAAACTCCTCCGCGCGACCGTTTTCGATTCCCTCTACGATACCTATCGCGGCGTCGTCTCCTACGTGCGGATTTTTTCCGGTACCGTCCGGCGCGGCCAGCGGGTCAAGCTTTTCGCCACTTCCAATACTTACGAGATCAAGGAAGTCGGGATTTTCACGCCCAAGATGACCGCCTGCAATGTCCTGGTGGCGGGCGATGTCGGCTACGTCATCGCCAACATGAAATCCGCCAGCGAGGTGAAGATCGGCGATACGATGACCGATTCCACCCATCCGTGCAAGGAGGCGCTGCCCGGCTACAAGGAGATCCAGCCGATGGTTTTCTCCGGCATCTACCCCGTGGACGCCTCCGATTACGAAGCCCTGAAAATGGGCATGGGCAAGCTGCAGATCAACGATCCGGCCTTCACCTATCAGCAGGAATCCTCCAGCGCGCTCGGCTTTGGTTTCCGGTGCGGATTTCTCGGCCTCCTGCACATGGAAATCATTCAGGAAAGGCTGCGCCGGGAGTTCGATATGGACGTGATCTCCACCTATCCATCCGTCATCTACCACGTCGATCTGACGGATGGCACGGAAGTCATTGTCGATAACCCGACCTTGTTTCCCGATGCCCAGGTCATTCAGGAAATCCGCGAGCCGGTGGTGAATGTCTATATCATGGTCCCCGGCGAATACATCGGCGATATGATGCAGCTGGTGCTGGAAAAGCGCGGCGAGGTCACCAATACCGAAACCATCGACGACCTCCGCGTCATGCTCTCCTGCGTGCTGCCGCTTGCGGAAATCCTCGTCGATTTCAACGACCGGCTTAAGTCCATGACCAAGGGTTACGGCTCCATGGATTATGAACATTCCGGTTACCGCGCGGCGAAGATGGTGAAAATGGACATGCTTATCGCCGGTGATCCGGTGGAGGCTTTTTCCACCATCGTCCACCGCGACAAGGCCGAGACCTATGGGCGCGCCCTTGCGGCGAAATTGAAGGAAGTCATTCCATCGCACCTCTTTGTCGTTGCCATCCAGGCCGCCGTCGGCGGAAAAATCGTCGCCCGCGAGTCCATTTCCGCCATGCGTAAAAACGTCACCGCGAAATGCTACGGCGGCGATATTTCCCGCAAGCGCAAGCTGCTTGAGAAACAGAAAGAGGGTAAGAAAAAGATGAAGATGTTCGGCAAGGTCAATATCCCGCAGGACGCCTTCATCCGGGTGCTGAAGAGCGGTGACTGAGGCGTGGGGAAAACCTGCTTGGTCCCGACGGCCTGCTCAACGGGCTTTGACCCACGCATTTTCCCATCAAAAAAATCGTCCTTTCGCCGCCCATCGGGCTTTGGTAGGCTGACGCCATGGTCAGTCTTGCCGAATTCAAGGAACAAGCCGCAGCGCTACCCGTGGAGCAAAGGGCCTCTTTGGCCAGCTTTCTTCTCCACTCGCTGCCCGATCCGGATTACGACGTCTCCGACGAGGAGGTCGCCGAAAGAGTCAGGCAGACGAAATCGGGTGAAATCGAGACCATCTCCATGGATGAGTTGCGCAATGGAGTGTTCTCTGACCGGGGGCGGTAATGCTGCGGTTTCATCCCCAGGTCCGGCGGGACGCCACCCAGGCCATCCGCCACTACGACTCGATCAGCGATTCACTCGGTGATGATTTCTGGACGAAGTTCGAGGACGCCTGCCACCGTGCTGAGTCACATCCCGAACGCTTCCACTTCGACCCGAGTGGTTGGCGACGCGCGAATCTTGAACGATTTCCTTACCACCTGCTCTTATACGAAGAACCCGATGGAGTGAGGATCATGGCCCTGCGCCATGATCGCCGGAATCCCCGCTTCGGCCTGCGGCGGAAATGAAATCCGGCCTGCGTGGCTCCCGCTCCATATCACTGCGGGAAAAAAAAACAGGCGCGAGTGCCTGTTTCACGGCGGGACGGGGTTAGGTTGGTTCTAGAAGATCCACGAATCCTGTGCGCTGTCCGAATAGGGATGACCTTCGCCTAAAACCTTGGCGGCAGAGGATGAATTTCTGTAACTCATTGGAAAATGGGGGTAATTGCCCTCATAAATTAGATTTATGAGGAGACAAACGGCAAATGTCTTGAGACAGAGGTGATTTGTCTGGAGACGGACGTGGGTTCTCTGGAGGCCGTTGTGACTTGTCAGTGACAAATGAAGTTTGTCAGGAGACGGACATGGTTTGTCTCGAGGCGGACGCGGGTTGTCAGGGAACGAGTGAGACTTGTGGGGCATAAATGACGTTTGTCTGGGGAGGAATGTGGTTTGTCAGGAGGCGGACGTGGTTTGTCGGGAGACGGATGAGACTTGCGGGGCACAAATGAGGTTTGTCAGGAGACGGGTGCCGGTTGTCTCGGGACCGCTGACGTTTGTCCCGATACAGGGAGCAAATGTCCTGGAACAGATGCGGATCAGCCGGGCTTGCGGACGGCGGGGATTCATCCCAGAGTCCGGACGTGGCTGCTGATAATCCAAGGAAAAGACTGCTTAAAACTCCGGGGGCGGCGTTGCAGGAGTATTTCGGGTTTTCGAAATTCCTGGATGGGCAGGAGGAGGTGATTGCGGAGATTGTGGCGGGGCGGGACGGGCTGGTGGTGATGCCGACGGGTGGGGGAAAGTCACTGTGTTTTCAAATTCCGGCCTTGTGCTTTCCGGGGGTGACGCTGGTGATTTCACCCTTGATCGCGCTGATGAAGGATCAGGTGGATGCGCTGGTGGAAAGGGGGATCGCGGCGACGATGATCAATTCCACCCAGTCGTGGCCGGAGCAGAGGGAGCGGCTGGAGGCGATGCGGCGGGGGGAGTTCAAGCTGGTTTATGTGGCCCCGGAACGCTTCCGGGCAGAGAGTTTTCTCAATGCGATCCGGGATGTGGAGGTGTCGCTTTTCGCGATCGACGAGGCGCATTGCCTGTCCCAATGGGGTCATGATTTCCGTCCGGATTATCTGCGCCTGGGGACCGCGTTGGAAAAAATCGGCAGGCCGCAATGCGTGGCGCTGACGGCGACGGCGACGCCGGTGGTCCGGCACGATATCCGCAAGGTGCTGAATTTGCGCACGCCGTTCGAGCGGGTGAGCGGTTTCTCGCGGCCGAATCTGTCTTTGGCGATTACGGCGGTGGAAAAGACGGCGCGGAAGGATGAGCGGATGCGGGCGGTGATTTCGGCGCACAAGACGGGGATCATTTATTGCGCGACGCGGAAGAAGGTGGATCTGGTGTCGGAGACTTTGGCGAGCTGGGGGGTGAAGTGCGTTGCCTATCATGGCGGGATGGGCGATCAGGAGCGGGAGCGGGCGCAGGAGGTTTTCATCAAGCGGCAGGTGGATATCGCGGTGGCGACGAATGCGTTCGGGATGGGGATTGACCGGGGGGATGTGCGGTTTGTGATCCATTACGAGATTCCCGGGAGTGTGGAGGCTTATTATCAGGAGGCGGGGCGGGCCGGGCGGGACGGGGAGGCGGCGGTGTGCGAGCTGCTGTTCAATTATGCGGACACCCGGACGCAGGAATTTTTCATTGATGGGGCGAATCCTTCCTCAAAGGTCATCCGCCAGATTTATCAGTACCTGCTCAATGATGCGGATGGGAATCATGAGGTTTTCCGCACGCTTGAGGAGATCGCGGAAAATGCCGAGGTCAAGAATTCGATGGCGGTTGGCAGCGCGCTGACGATGCTGGCGAAGGGAGGTTTCATCGAACGGTTCGATGTGCAGGGCCGCCGGATGCGGGGGACGCGGCTGTTGAAACCGGATCTGCTGACCCGGAATCTGGTGCTGGATGAGGGGGCGATCGAGGAGAAGGACGGCCGGGATCGGGAAAAGCTCAAGGGGATGGTGGAAATGTGCTACGCGCGGACGTGTCGGCAGCAATGGATTCTGAATTATTTCGGCGAGGAAGATGCGACGACCTGCGGGAACTGCGATGTGTGCCGGGAGCGGGCAACGGGGGATTTCAGGACGCCGACGGCGGAGGAGGCGCTGGTGGTGCGCAAGGCCCTGAGCGGGGTTGCGAGAATGTCGCAGAAAGGGGCGATGGGATGGGAAGGGCGCTTCGGACGGGGGCGGATTGTGCAGATGCTTTCCGGCAGCAAGTCACAGGAGGTGCTGAACAATCAATTGGATCAACTCTCGACCTACGGGATTTTAGCGGAGAAGACGACGGGGTATTTGAACGGGCTGTTCAGGTCGCTGGCGGATGCCGAGCTGGTCGTGACGGTGACGGGGGATTACCCGCTGATGACGCTTTCGGAAAAGGGCGAGAGGGTGATGCTGGGGAAGGAGAGCTTCGAGCTGATGTGGCCGGATGAGGCTCAGAAGCCTATGGGCCTGGCGGAGTCCGCTTTCGACCCGCAGCTTTTCACCATGTTGAAGGATCTGCGGTTCAGGATCGCGAAGAAGGAAGGCGTGCCGCAATACATTGTTTTTTCCAACAAGGTGCTTGAGGCGCTGGTTAAATTCGCGCCGTCTTCGGTGGAGCAGGCGCTGGCGATTCCGGGAATAGGGGAGGGGAAGGCGCAGAGGTATTTACCGCCTTTCCTGGAAGCGATCCGGACCTATCGCGCGATGAAGTAGCGATTTCGCAACTACTCCGCAGTGATCTCGACCACCACAGCCCGTGGCGGGGGCTCGGGATTTATCCTGGAGATTGGTTTCGGCTTTTCCTCCGGCCGGGGCTGGGTTGGCTCGGGCTCGGCGGGCAGGGGTGGTGCTTGCGGGGTTTTAGTGACGGGTTTCTCGGCCAGGGCAAAATCGAATCGCTCGACGAGCTTGATGCCTAACCAGACCATCCCTCCTGAAATCAATACGATCCATAACGCTGCCAGACCGCCGCCGGAGCCGCGCTTTATTTTCGGGGCGATGGGGAGATGCGCCGGTGTGCTGATTTCAATAAAGGACTCGGCGGTATCGCTGTCGATAAGCGCGGTCGGCACGAAATCCTCAAGCCAGCGCTCGACATCCAGGCCGACATAATCGCTGTATTGTTTGAGGAAGCTGCGGGCGTAAAGGGGGCTGGAGAAGAAGCCGAAATCATCCGCCTCAAGAGCCTCCACGACCGCGCGTGGCATTCGCGCCAGGTACACGGCATCGTTCACCGAGATGCCCGCAGCCTCACGCGCAAGGCGTAATTTATTACCGAGACTTTCTTCCAGGGCGAATTCCATGAACAGGGACAAGGAAGCCTATTTCACGTGATCTTGCAACTGGTCAGAGGACATCTTGAAAGCAAACCATGATTTGGGCAATGAAGCGCATTTTTTTTGACACCAGAAATGGCTTCAACTTTTCCGCAAACCTGCTGCAGTTTGCCCAACCACATAAAGCCATGATACCGGAAGGATACCACTCAGTCACACCGTCGCTCACCACTCGCGATTCGAACTCCGCGCTTGAGTTTTACAACAAGGCATTCGGCGCAACCGAGTTGTTCCGGCTTCCCGGAGAGAATGGGAAAGTGAATCACGCGGAATTCCAGATTGGCAATTCCCGGATGATGATTTCCGATGAGTTTCCCGAATGGGGAAGCGTCGCGCCCGAGGTGGGAAAAGGCGGTAGCTTCATGATCTATGTCGAAGATTGCGATGGCCAGTATGAACAGGCGCTTGCTGCGGGAGCGACTTCCATCAGCCCGCCTGCGGATCAATTCTGGGGCGACCGGACCGCTCATGTCGCCGATCCTTTCGGATACCGCTGGGGCTTGGCCCAGCACGTTCGGGATGTCTCGCCCGAGGAGCTGGAAAAAGGCGCGGCGGAGTGGGGTAAGTAAACGAAAGCGGGTTGCGCTTATCCTCCGAAGCGAATGTTGATCCCTCTTTTCGCCCATGCTCCGGCGATTTCCGCTTCGAGTTTTTCATAGCTGCCGCCACCCAGAAGCGGTGCGAGCGCGGCTTCGCCATGCACACCTTGTTGGAGGCTTTTAAGGAAAAGGGTGATCCTGCGGGCCTTGCCATCTCCCTCCATATGAAACATGTAATGAGTGAGAAGCAAACCGAGTCCGTAGTTGAGATTGCCGTTTTCTCCCGAGAATTGGCGATAATCCATTAGTAACAAAGCACGCAGCTTTGGCGCCAGGATGTTTACTCCCAGGTTCCGGCCATTGGTTCCGTCTTCCCCATGAGCCGTGACGTATTTCCTCACTGAGTTGCCATGAATGTCCGGTTTGAAGTAGCCCATGTTATAGGGCGTCGCAGCTACATATTCCGCAAGACCCTCGCTAAACCAGCCCAAGGATCCATGGGCATAATAAGCGCCGGGGGTTAGCTGATGGACAAGTTCATGGATGAGGACGCGGTCATTGCGATTCAGATCACGACTGAATCCCGTTCCGCCTCTTTTGAGGCCAAGGCTGTCCATCGGTATGAGAACAAGGCGTTTGCCAGGTATGTAGCACCCCGCCGTGTGAGGTGGTCCTCCGGACCGGAAGTAGTTCTCCATTTCACCGAAAAGCAATATTCTCGATCTTGAACCGAGCGTTTCCCCGCTCATTAACGAAATAGGCAAAGCGGCAAGATAAGCCCGCGTGCTTTCAAACAAGGTGGCGAAATTTCCCAAGGCATCATGGGTAATTCGCGCATCACAGTAAAATCGATAACCCTGGCTTTCATAAATGAAGCGTCCGGATTTCGTGTCTTCAGAGATCACTTTGCAGCCCGCGCTGCCAGTCAATCGCACTTCCCGAGGCCATGGCCGGCCCAGATTCGATCTCAAATCTTCGATTGGCTTAGTCGCCCCTTGTCTGATCAGCATTTGATCACTCGCGATGAGTTCAAGTATCGGAGTGGAAAACTGGCGGCCATCCGCCATGGAAAAAACAACCTTCGTCCCATCCATCTTTACAAAATCCGCCTCGAAGGTCCGCCCGTAGTTATTTGTCCATTCCCGTGCTTCAGCAAAGTCTCCAACAGCCAGGAAACAGATCCCGGCAATGATGGCTAAAACTTGTCCTGTTGGTTCAGTCGCAAAAATTCGGATCGGAAAAAACATCACTTATAGCTTAATAATCACTATAATCTACCTATTAAGGCAACATAATACATCGATCTACTTACCATCCCGCATTTCGCGCTGACGCATCGGCATTGAATCGATGCTGGCGAACAATTTCTGGAAAGTGAACTCCTTCATCATCCAGCTTTTTGCCGTGATACCGTCTTTTCCGATCAGGTAAACCATCGGCACCGCTTCCGGCGGAGAAAGGCGGCTCTCAAATTCGTCCGCCAGCTTTGGGTTGACGGGAAACTCTTTTTCTCCCCACCCGCTCAGAACGAAGACTTGCAAGTCGCGTTCCTCCAGTCCTGCTTTTTCGGCCTTGAGCTGCGTCACGATCAATTCACTCGCGCCGGAGACAATCAGCAATCGCTTCTCCCACTTGAAATCTGCGATTTTGGTCTGCGAAAAAATCATCGTGGTTGAAAGCGAAAGCCATAAACAAACCCGTTTCATAAACCGCAGACTAACCCACGTAACCGCCTTGCAAAAAATGTATTTCCGCCCTTCTCAATCCCTATCATGGCTTATGGAGTGCTATCTTCCTTGAGTGGAACGTTTTTGACATTTCCCCTTTCATCCTCAACCCTCCGCCCACGCATCTCCCTTGAAATCCGTCACAGACATCCCATGAGCTACATCCGCAATTTCATCACCGGCTCCGGCGCCGAGGGTAAACTTCATTCCCTGCCAGCTCTTTCCGAAGACGGTTTTCCGAATCTCTCGAAACTTCCGGTCTCCATCCGCATCGTCCTCGAATCGGTCTTGAGAAACGTCGATGGCCGCAAGGTTTCCGACATCGATGTCAAAAATCTCGCCAACTACAACGCGAAGGTCCCCGGCGAATACGAAATCCCCTTCACGGTCGCCCGCATCGTCCTCCAGGATTTCACCGGCGTGCCGCTGCTCGTGGACATTGCCGCGATGCGCGATGCGGCTGTCGCCCGCGGCGCGTCTCCGGAAAAGATCGAACCGCTCGTCCCCGTCGATCTCGTGGTCGATCATTCGGTGCAGGTTGATTTCTCCGGCTCGCAGCTTGCCCTCGACCGGAACATGGCCATCGAGTTCATCCGCAACCGCGAGCGCTACGAATTCCTGAAATGGGGCCAGCAAGCGTTCAAAACCTTCTCCGTCGTCCCTCCCGGCATCGGCATTGTCCATCAGGTGAATCTCGAATTCCTCGCCAAAGGCGTCCTTTCGAAAGACGGCGTCTATTACCCCGATACCCTCGTCGGCACCGACTCCCATACCACCATGATCAACGGCCTTGGCGTCGTCGGCTGGGGTGTCGGCGGCATCGAGGCGGAAGCCGGAATGCTCGGCCAACCGGTCACTTTCCTCGTTCCGGAAGTCGTCGGCGTCTATCTTCACGGAGCCCTCGCGGAAGGAGTCACCGCCACCGACCTCACCCTCCGCGTCACCGAAATTTTGCGGAAACATGGAGTGGTCGGGAAATTCGTCGAGTTTCACGGCCCCGGCGCGACCGCCCTTTCGCTCCCCGATCGCGCGATGATCGCCAACATGGCACCGGAATATGGCGCAACCATGGGCTTCTTCCCGGTCGATTCGGAAACCATCAACTACCTCCGCGGCACCGGCCGTCCGGAGGAACTCTGCATCACCGTTGAGAACTATTACAAGGCCCAGGGCCTCTTCGGCATCCCCGACAAAGGCGAGTGCGAATACACCGATCTGCTCGAGCTCGACCTCGCCACCATTGTCCCCGCCGTCGCCGGCCCCAAGCGCCCGCAGGATCGCATCGATGTCCCCGCCCTCCGCGAAACATTTGACAGGCTCTTTTCCGCCAGCTCCCTCGAAGGCGGCTTCGCCCTCCCCGCCGAGTATCGCGATAAAGTCGTTTCCTTCTCCATGCGCGAAAAGGCCGGCGTTTCCGTCGATTCCCTCCTTTCCACGGATGAGATCCACAAGAAATTCGAGGGCGGCGAGCGCAACGAAACCGAAATGGTCTCCAACCGCCCCACCGCCGACGTCATCAATCCCGATTGCTTCCCCGATGGCCCCCGCGATCTGCAAATCCGCCACGGCTCCGTCCTCATCGCCGCCATCACCTCCTGCACCAACACCAGCAACCCCAGCGTCATGCTTGCCGCCGGCCTGCTGGCCAGAAAAGCCAACGCACTCGGCCTCACCATCGCGCCGTTTGTGAAAACCTCCCTCGGTCCCGGCTCCCGCGTCGTCACCGACTACCTTGATGCCACCGGCCTCACCGCAGAGCTCGACCAGCTCGGCTTCCAGACCGTCGGCTACGGCTGCACCACCTGCAT
>JACMMB010000104.1 GCA_014379305.1 Akkermansiaceae bacterium | reverse complement strand
GGCTCAGGAAAAACTTTGCTCCCTATTTAGGCAATGCCCGTTCAGGGCCTCCCGTCTTTCTCACCCGGCGCGGCGGGGCGAGAATTCCGGATAATATCGATACCATGGAAGCGGCTTTCCAATCCAACGGCTTCGAAATCGTCGACTGCGGAACCCACAGCGTCAGGCAACAAATCCGGAAGGTCAGCTCCGCGCCCGCAGTCGCCGGTCTCCATGGAGCCGCCATGACCAACCTGCTCTGGGCCCCACCGGAAACACCGATCCTTGAAATCTTTCAGCCTGGCTACCTGAACGGCTGCTACGAGCAGATCGCGCTCGAGGGAGGACTAGAATACACCTGTTTGATCAACTCCGGTCAACAAAGCTTAGATTTTGCAGTGGATTGGATTGCCGACATTGCTTGACATTTCGAGCTGACGTATCCCTGAGCAGATACACTTATAGAATATGTTTACTAAAACTCTTTACAAGCTACGGCCCTTCTTCCAGAAGTTGGGTTTTGATGTCGTTCGATATAAATCCCTACCGGAACTCCTCGCCGCCCATAGAGTCGATGTGGTGCTTGATGTTGGAGCGAATGATGGAGGCTATGGAGGCGACCTGCGAGCTTCGGGTTGGCAGGGCGAAATCATATCATTTGAGCCCCAGCCTCATGCGTTCGCGCGACTTGCCGAAAAGTCAAAATGTGATCACTTATGGACCTGTCATCAGTTAGGCCTTGGAAAGGAAATCGGTGAACTCACGATGAACATTTATGAAATGGATGTGCTGAGTTCATTTCTCGTCAAACATGACCAAGCCGGCCTAGTGGAGCAAGTGAAAGTAGAAGTCCGGACACTGGATTCCGTTCTTGCCAATCTGGTTGCCGCCGGAAGGCGCGTATTTGTCAAGTTGGACACCCAAGGCTTTGAAAGAAACATCCTCAAGGGATGCAGAGCTGGCACCGACAGGGTGATAGGCTGGCAACTTGAAATGTCAGTAATGCCCCTGTATGAAAAACAGATGCTCATAGAGCAGGCGATCTACGTCATGCGGCGGCGAGGCTATGTTCTTTGGAAAACCGTCCAAGGCCTCCGAGATCCAAAAACTTTCCAAACATACGAAATGGATGGCATCTTTTTTAGTAATGCCTCATCACAGAAAATACGCTGAGCCCCATGAGTCCGGATTATCAAGCTCCGACCAATTATGAATCAAACAGTGCAATTCGAGTGACCAGTAATCCATTGGAAAGCTGTCTTCTATCACCCCTCTGATGACTACCGGGAAACATGATCAGGCGGACACCGCCGGATACCGGACGATCTTCAAATCATCCTCCCTGCTCGGCGGCAGTCAGGGAGTTTGCTATGTGTTCGGTCTGGCCCGCACCAAGGCACTGGCTTATCTTCTCGGCCCGGCGGGAGTGGGCCTCGTCGGTCTCTACGCATCCATCAGCGGAACTCTTGGAACATTCGCCGGCATGGGACTCGGGGAGAGCTCAATCCGGGAGGTAGCAACCGCCCACGGCAGCGGGAGCCCAGTACAGTTCGGCCGGGCGGTGAAGATCATCCGCCGGGCATGTTTCATGTCAGGTATTGTCGGTGTCGTGCTTTCCATCATTTTCGCCAATTATCTCAGTGTCCAGAGTTTCGGAAACGGCGACCACACTAAGGCCATCATGATCCTCGGCCTGACCTTGCTGGGAGGCGCCTTTACCGCAGGGGAAATGGCGATCCTTCAGGGAACGGGGCGCTACATGGAGATGGCCAAAATGAACATCGTTTCCTCAGTGGTCGGCATCCTCCCAGTAGTCCTGATCTATGTCTGGTGGCAGGAACGCGGCATCATTCCCGCATTCCTGATGGGCTCCTTGCTTTCCGCTTTGACCACGCGTTGGTTTTCCCGCACAGTCACTGTTCCCGGCTGCTGTATCACCTGGAAGGAAACGCTCGCCGGCATCAAGCCGTTGTTCTCACTAGGAGCCGCCTTCATGCTCACCGGCCTGCTATGGGCGGGCAAAGACATGGTGATCCGGTCGTCCATCACACGGACCTATGGCCTCGACTCAGCGGGGATCTACCAGTCCGCATGGGCGGTGTCCGGACTTTTCGTGAATTTTGTATTACGAGCGATGGGCATGGATTTCTATCCCAGACTGACCGCCATGATCGGTGATCATGGTGCGATGGTGAGGGCGGTGAACCAGCAGATCGAGATTGGGGTTTTACTGGCGTTGCCAGGAGTAATCGCCACCATCACCTGCGCTCCGATGGTAATCCTGATCCTCTATTCGTCGAAGTTCCACGCTGCGTCCGGTCTGCTAGCGGTGATGTCGTGCGGAGTGTTTTTCAAGGTGGTTTCCTATCCCTTGAACACAATCCAACTGGCGAAAGGGGACGCGCGCGGCTTCGCAGCATTCGGGATCGGCCTAGGTCTTTTCGAAGCGGTCATCACTGTTCTGATGCTCTGGAAATTCGGATTGATGGGATCGGCTGTCGCGTTCCCGATCGCCTGTCTGGTTCACGTGTTTGCGATGGGTATCGTGGGACGCAGGACCATCTCCTATCAGATCGAACGCGAATGCCGCACACTGCTGTTCGCCGCCCTCGGGCTGATCAGCATCAGCCTAGTGGTCGCGTTTTTCCTGCAAGGCTACAACGCGCTGGGAGTGGGCGTGATTCTTTCCGCCATTTCCTCGATCTATTCCATGCGCGGACTCGCCCGGCGGCTGGGCAGTGATCACCGTATCGTCAAAATGCTGGCACGCGTGCCGGGTGGCAAATTCGTCATTCCCTAATTGCTCTATTACTGCACCGCGCCAGCCACGATATCACCTTGCTCCGCCAGCTGTACAATCTCCTTTCATGATCTATCAAAAGCAGGCAGGTTTTCCGGGCAACGTCGTAAACAAGGACGGCGAACCTCCAATCATCCACGGAGAGAATCTTTTCCTAACAAGGTTGTTCGGCGAATTGCAGGAACAAATGGGAGGTGCCTTTGACAAATGGAGTTTTACCCTTCACTACCGCCACTTTAGCGAGAAAGAAGTAGGTGATGTCCGCTTCGTTCGTGATACGCAGCGGCACAATGCGCTAATCCTACTTGCCGACGAGCACGGGCGCTTTCCCATCGGATCCGCGCAAGGATTCGACCTCATTTTCCGCCAGTACTTAAGCGAACCCTCCCCTAAAACCCATCCTTTTCCCGTCGGCTATCACGAAGCTTGTGGTGTCGTGACTCCCGTTCCTTTCGCGCGGCGGAAAACGCGCCTGTTCTTCTCGGGCTACTTGAACCGCAACCGGGTGGATCTCTACAAGCAGTTCCGCAGGATCCTCTGGCTTCCCCGCCGGAACCTACCCGGACGCCACCTCCGGGAACTAGCCCGCAGGGCGGTAGAGAAATTCACGGTGGAACGAGATTTCAGCGAGCGCTATCCAGACTCGATCATCCGCTTCACCGAATGGTTTGCAAAGGGAATGCCACCCTCGGAGTATGCCCAGGTACTTGCCAACAGCCGGCTCGCCATCTGCCCGACAGGATTCATCAGTCCAGAGACTATCCGGCACTGGGAGGCCCTGCGCCTCGGCTGTGTGATCATCACCGACCCACTCCCGGCTAACGTCTTTTACAAGGACAGCCCGATGATTGTGATCCAAGACTGGTCTCAACTGCATGCCACCCTTGAAGCACTCATGAAGAATCCCGACAAACTTCGCCAAATCCACGAAGCCACAGTTGATTGGTGGAATAACGTTTGTTGCGAAAAGGCCGTGGCAAAATACATGGCCGACATCCTGATCCCCGTCTCCTGACTCCTCTTTCCGCTCCCGCATGCTTTTCAATTCCTGGGAATTCCTCAGCCTGCTGGCCATCACATTCGCCCTCTACTACGCGCCGGGGTCGCGCGGGAGGCATGGCAAGGCGTGGCAGGTGACGCTGGCTCTGGTGGCCAGCGTTGTTTTTTATGGTTGGGAGGATCCGCGGCTGATCGTGCTGCTCGCGCTTTCGTGTGTCGGGAACAGCATCGCAACCGCCCGCATCATCCTGCACAAAGTGGCCGGGGACGAGGCGCTGGTGAAGCGCTGGACCGCGCGGGCGGTGGTCATGAATCTGGCCCTGCTGGCAGTTTTCAAATATCTCCCGTTCATCGCCGGGCTTCTCCCGTTCCTGCCTTCTTCATGGCTGGAGGCGGCGAAAAGCATTCCCCTGCCGATCGGGATCTCGTTCTATACGTTCCATGGGATCAGCATGATTGTGGACGTGTCCCGCGGTGAGGTCACGCGCGAGGCGGACACATTGGTTTCGAAGGGCGGACGATTCGCGAAGGGAGTGCGTGACATCGGTTTCTATCTGATGTTCTTCCCCCAGCTCGTCGCCGGTCCCATCGTCAAGGCCAAGGATTTCTGGCCGCAAATTGCGGCCAAACGGATCGAGGACATTCCTTGGAAACAGGTGCTGCGCGCGCTGATCACCGGCTATTTTCTCAAGATCTTTGTCGCCGACAACTTGTCCGAGCAAACCGCGTTCCTTACCCAAGGAAGTGCGAATTTGGCGGGTGGTTCGCCTCTAAACTTGGTTCCGCTTCTTTACTGTTACTCGCTCCAGATCTTCGCCGACTTCGCAGGTTATTCGCTCATCGCCATCGGCCTCGCGGCGATGTTTGGCTACCGCTTCCCGATCAACTTCAATTTCCCCTATCTCTCCACCAGCATCACCGAATTCTGGCGCCGCTGGCACATGTCACTCTCCGCCTGGCTGCGAGACTATCTTTACATTCCGTTAGGCGGGAACCGCAAAGGCCCGGCACGGACCTACATCAATCTCTTTCTGGTGATGTTCCTTGGTGGTCTGTGGCACGGCGCGGAATGGAAGTTCGCGTTGTGGGGATCGCTGCATGGACTGTTTCTCGCGCTGGAGAGATTCGGCTCAGGGGCAAGACATCAGAGATCAGAGATCAGAGGTCAGAAGTCAGAAGTCAGAGATAAGATCTCCGTCCACCCTACTCTGTCCTCTGTCCTCGGTCCTCCTTCCTCTGGTCTCTGGTCTCTGGCCTCTGGTTTCTCTATCCTCCGCTGGTTCCTCACCTTCCACCTCGTGACTGCGTTCTGGCTGACTTTCCTCATGCCGGACATGGCGAACATCCTTGCTTTTTTTAAAGGCGCTCTCAGCGGAAAAACCGGCTTTTCGGGACCTCCGATATTCTCGCTGGTTTTCTATGGCACCGCCGTCGTGATCTATCACTTTTGGGGCTGGTTGAAGGAACACCGTGAACACCTTGCCCGGAAGCTCGCAGTGACTCCGGTCGAAGCAATGGTTCAGGGAGTGATGGTGTTTCTGATAGTTACCAATCCCGGTGCGCCGAGGGGCTTCATTTATTTTCAGTTTTGAACGGGTTCAGCAGTCCTCAGTTAGGGGGAAACAGGTGGGTCACCAATACAAAGCAGTTTGCCCACTGCCCACTGCCCACTGCCCACTGCCCACTGCCCACAGCCCACAGCCCACTGCTCACTGCTTTCTATAACTCGCTCGCACGACCGTCTTAATGTTTCCGCGAACGTGAAAGTCGCCTTC
>JACMMB010000012.1 GCA_014379305.1 Akkermansiaceae bacterium | reverse complement strand
GAAGTGGGACTCGGGGTGAAGGTGGAAATTACGGGAAATCATCGAAACAAGGCGGCTGGTAGGGGTTGGATTATACGGCTTGATAGGCCTCTTCTTCTCAAGGGTTCGCTGATTGCAGGAATATCGCGACGGCTATCAAGGCCAGCATCATAGCAATAATCACGGCACGCCAAGTGACAACCTTTACCAGCACTCGATCAGAAGCTTGAGATGCGCTGAGGGCTTGATCGTATGCCACCCCTTGGCGCATGTATTCTTCGTGTGCCCGCCCTGCAGATTCAGCCGACCCTGCTAACTGCTTGGAAATCTCTTCCAGCTTCTCAAGTTGAAGCTGTTGCAATTCGCAGAGTCTCGCAAAATGCGCGTCGTTGGGATCTTCTGGCATAGTGTGGTCTATTCTAGTTCTCAGCCTACGCTGATGTCCTGCCGCTGGGTATTGGCAGGGTGGTTGAGGTTGATATTGTGGGGTTCATGCTGGTCGGTAGGGACTTATTGTTAGGCGTTGTTTGGATTGAAAGAATCCTATGCCGGCTCAAAACTCCGGCGGGCCATTGAGGTGCTCGCACTTCTCGGGTTGGCCGGGGAGGAAATCGATCACCTGCTTTTGGGCGCGGAGTTTGTCCTGCAGCGCCGTGACGTTCACTCTTTGCACATCGGTTCCGTCCTTTGCAGCCATGGCGGCGGCAACACCGGCGGCATGGCCGGTGATCATCCAGGTGCTTTCGAGGCGGAGGGTGCAAAAGGCCACATGCGTGTAGCTCGCGGCTCCGGGGACGAGGAGATTGGTGCATTCTGCGGGCTTTGGCGTGATGGCGCGATACGGAATCTGATTCGCCCAGCCCATGCGCCAGATGCGGCCTTCGTTGACGAACTCGTTTTCGTTCAAGGCCACGCGCTGGACGTGGTGGCAGTCGATGAAATGGCTGCTCATGCCGATGCTGTCCGGTTTGCGTCGATCGGTCTGCACGTCGCGCTGGGTCATCACATGCTCACCCCTCATGCGGCGTGCCTCGCGGACGTAGAGCTGGTAGGGCAGATGGCCGTTGTCGGCGAACTCGCCTTTGTGCAGGCCGAGCGACTTCATTTCCTTCTGCACGTTGGCGGGGACAGCGGCGTCCGTAGCGAGGAAGTGGAGCAGGCCAAGCGTGTAATCCATGTGATCCTCGTAGATGCGGGCACGTTGCTCATAGCTGGCATCCGGCCAGTCAAACTGCCCGCCAAAGTGGCCCAATGAGAAGATGGCGGATTGCTTGTTGTTCAGCTCGAACTTGCCGTTCCGACGTTCGTAGAGGTCGATAATGTCGGAGAGTTTGACCGGCTTCTTTTGCGAAGCTTGATCGCGCAGCCAATCTGCAAGCAGTGAGTAGCGGATGGCGTCGTAACGCCTTGGCGCGGGGATGGGCACCTGGAACTGCGGATCTTTGGCGACGGTGAGCCGGAAGTTGTAGTTCATCGGCGCGCGATGCGCCCCGCCTTCCGCGAGATTCTTTGCCCAGGCGCTGATGCCGGGGAGCAGTCTGCCCTGCGCATCCACCGTGCGGGCTTTGCGCGGCGTCTTGTCGAACCGAATCCCCGCCGCTTCTTCGCCAAACTCAGCCTTGGACTCGCGACCCACCCCATACTTCACGCCCGCGCGCGCCATCAGATCGCCCTCGTAGCTCGCATCAATGAAAACCTTGGACGCGATCTTTGTGCCATCGGTCAGCGTGATGCCGGTGATCTTCGCACCATCCTTCGTCACCTGGTCCACGCTCGCACCGTAACGCACCTCCACGCCCGCTTCCTTGAGCATGTCGAGATACACTTTCTCGGCGACGCTCGACTCAAAAAAATAGATGGTGTTGAGTTCCTTGTCTTTATGCGGGTAGGTTTGCTGATCCTTGGTCTCCTCATAGTGTCTGCCCATCCGCTGATAAAACTCGTCCGCAAAGCCGCCGATGGTCCACTTCAGCATGTGCTCGCTTTCGGCGGTGTTGATGCCGCTGGTGCTGAGGCCTCCGACATGCTTTGTCGGCTCAATGAGCAAGACTTTCGCTCCTTCACGCGCCGCGGTGATGGAGGCCGCGATGCCGCAAGGCACACCAGAATAGACGGCGATCTCAGCATCGCTCGTATCGGCTGTAACTATCGGCGTGACGATTGCCAGCGTGATGGCAGTTATCGTTGTCGTCAGAAAATGCTTGGTTGTTGTCATTAGCTTGATGGGATGGCTTTCGCCTAACGACCCAAGTTAGACGATTCCTTCATGGCGCCTTGAGCTTGATCGGCATTTGGAGCGCGGCATTACAGAGGGCGCACTCGTCGCCATCTTCATAACCGGCGGCGAAAGCCTTCATGCTATCGGGCCCGTTGCTATTCATGGAGAACCTGCGCAGCGCCTCCATCCCTTGCTTGCGCCGCTTTTTCAATTCCTCGACAAGGTTCTTCTTCTGTTCATCGGTCATCGCGGAATGGTCCATGCGGTATGCCATCCATCTGCCCACGAGTTCGTTCACCGCGTTGAGGCGGATGCTTGCCTTTTCGGAGCGCAATGCGTCGGAGACCTCCTTCGACAGGCCCTGCTCACCGAAGGTGCGCTCGCTGGTCTGGTGGTTGAGGGTTTTCAAGTGGTGAATGGCGGGCCGGCCCTTGTAGGTCTCGATCGCCCCTTCGACGGGCATGCAGATGGGGCAGGTGTAAATGAAATTCAGGTAACCACCCTCCTTCCCTTTTGTCGCGAGCATGGCCTTCACGTCCGCGTCGGTAACGCCGTCGCGGTAAAGCCCCTCAAGCGTGGCGAAAAAGATGAACTGGTAGGTATCGTCGAAAGGATTCTCGTGGAGAACGGATTTCGTAGATGGGGACGGAGTGGGCTTGGAGGTGTCGTTCACCTGCGCGGATGCGGCGGCAGTGAGGAATGCAGCGATTGAGAAATATTTGGCGATATAATTCATGGGAGTCATTGGCAGTTGTGGACTTCACTACCATAGTCGAGGACGCGTGCAGAGTCGCCTAACGTAAAAGGTGAGGCGGCGGCCAGCAAATGGAATGAGAAGGATCATGAAATTGAAGTGCTTATGGCCGGTTGCTCACCCATGTTTTGTTCGCCAACTTGGCTTACTCTGTAAAATATAGCTCCGCTCCTTGCCCAAAGATGTAAGAATCAGAGTATTCTTATCTGGGCCTTTGAAGTAAGGATCGCCCCATAGCGGCTTCCCATCGGGGTAGCAATGTCCCGACAGTGCGTATGTAAGGCGCAGCCCGTTACCTCGGTAGTTGTATTGCTGGCGGGCGAGATCCGGCATATAGGCCTCTGGAGCGGGTAGCTGATCGGGGTGGGTATCATAGCAATAACTACCATGCCATAGGTAATCTCTACCAAAAAGACTGTATTGGTAGTCACCTTCAGGACTGAAAATCATTCGATCCCCGGTAGCCCGACAAAAGTATGTACCATTGATCTTCTGATGATCCGTCAATGGTGCTCCGCAGCTACATACGAGGAATGTCAGCAAGATCGTGAGTAAGAGATTTTTTGTCATTGGAGGATTTCTGAATTTTTTGCCGAACGTAAAAGCGCATGCACCCCTACCAGCGGGGGCGCGCGTCGATTACAGAGTTGAGGTTAAAACTACGGTAAATCATCGAAACAGGGTGGCTGGTAGGGGTTGTCACGGCGCGTCTTGTGTGTGCGTAGCATGCACTGAAACCAAAAGGGGTTCAAGTCCCCTGTGAATAGAATGAACATCGAAGAACAAAAGAAACTGCTAGCGATGAAAAGCACTACCAGAAGCCAACTGCGGGAGGGTGACCGACCGTGGGAAGGAAGGCTATGGGAATGACAAGGCCGCGCTAGCGGCTCTAACCGATGCGAAGTCACCCCTCATGGACGGAGCAAAGCGGAGTCAAATCTGCCAGAAGATGAACAAAAACCTCATGCGAGGCCGACTGGGTGGGACGAGGTGGCACAACACACCGAAATTCCGTCATTCAGCTCAGGAGGTAAATGAGGCGTTTGGGCAGAGGAGGTTTCAGGGCTTACCTACGGAGATCTCATCGGCAAGCGGTCGCGGCAACGCGGCAGCGCAGCGGCCAGCAATGGCGGCTGGCTTCCCTGTTGATGCGGGATCCGAACTGCAATCAAGCGGTGGATCTATTCAGTGATGAGAAAAGCCCCGTAGTTTTCAATCGCTTGCTGAAATTGGAAGTCTGCAATGCGCTCCAACTTGGGGTGGCGAGCGGTGAGATGGACGAGAGAGCTGCGGAAAAGGCGGAGGATCGCATCCACCATTTTCTAAAATCTGGAGTATGGGTCACGGTGGAACCGAATTGGGAGAGAGTCTTTGATCGGTCAGTCGGATACAGCAGGGTTCATACTGCCTCGCACCCAACCCGCAGTTTTGACATTCTGCACGTTGCTGTGGCGGCGGAACTGGGAGTCAGGAAATTCTGGAGCTTTGACAAGCGTCAGCGAGCACTGGCTTTGGAAACAGGGCTGCGGGTCAATCCTTGAGCGGGTGGCCGGTGTCGCGGCGGGGGAGGATTTCGAGGCCCGACTTCAGCAACGTTTTAATTGATGTGGTAGGGTATCGAAGGGTTCTTGGTGTCTTTTTAAGACAGGCTCTAACAATCAGTCGCGGGCGATTTCGGTGAATCACGCGTCATTGTTTCGGCTATTTCCGTCACTCCCATGTTCCTGCTGGAGTTTTCCCCCGGCTTTTGCAGCATGGTGCAATCATGAGCATTTCCACGACAGACTATGAAAAACTTGGCCAGTTTTATTTGGGCCGTGAGTATGATTCCGAGACCAAAAAAGTTGCCGACGATCTGGTGCTTTATGACTCCAAGGATCTGGTCACGCACGGCGTCGTCTTGGGGATGACTGGCTCTGGAAAAACAGGACTTTGTCTCGCGCTGCTGGAAGAGGCGGCGATGGACAACATCCCGGCAATCGTGATCGATCCGAAAGGTGATATTTCAAACTTGCTGCTGATGTTTCCTGATCTCGATGCAAAAAGTTTCCGGCCATGGATCAACGAAGATGACGCTGCGAAGAAGGGGATTTCACCGGACGAACACGCGGAGAAAACCGCCGCGATGTGGGAAGCCGGACTCGCCGATTGGGGGCAAAATCCCGAGCGCCTTTCGCAACTCCGTGACAAGGTGGATATCAACATTTTCACGCCGGGCAGCAAGGCCGGGATACCGGTTTCCATCTTGAGTTCATTGGAGGTGCCGCCGTTTGAAATCATGGACGATGGTGAGTTGTTAGGTGAGCGGGTGGAAAGCACGGTGTCGTCATTGCTCTCATTGGTTGGCGTGGATGCGGACCCGATTCAGAGTCCCGAAGCGGTGTTGCTTTCCGCGATTTTCCAACATGCATGGGAGGCGGGACAAAACATCACGTTGGAAACTTTGGTGCGGCAGATTCAGAAACCGGCGTTCGATAAGGTAGGAATCATCGACTTGGAGTCATTCCTCAGCGAAAAGTCCCGTCAAACGCTGGCACTGAAGTTCAACAATCTGTTAGCCTCGCCCGGCTTCTCATCTTGGCTCGATGGCCCGCCGCTCGACATCGCGAAAATGCTGCATACTCCCGCTGGAAAACCACGCATCTCGATTTTTTCCATCGCGCATCTCGGAGATACCGAGCGCATGTTTTTCGTCAGTCTTCTGCTGAACCAAATGCTCGGCTGGATGCGCACACAAAATGGCACCACCTCGCTCCGCGCCTTGCTCTACATGGATGAAATCTTCGGCTATCTGCCGCCATCGGCCAATCCACCCTCGAAGAAGCCGATGATGACGATCCTGAAACAAGGTCGCGCATTCGGGCTGGGTTGCTTGCTTGCGACACAAAATCCGGTGGATCTCGATTACAAGGCGCTTTCTAACATCGGCACATGGTTTCTCGGACGCCTGCAAACCGAGCGCGACAAAATGCGTGTGCTCGATGGACTCGAAGGAGCCGCTGGAACACAGAACGCAAAGTTTGACCGCGCATCGATGGAGCGCCTGATCTCCGGCCTTGGCAACAGGGTTTTCCTGATGAACAACGTCCACGAGGATGGCCCGGTTCTGTTCCACGTGCGGTGGGTGATGAGTTACCTAACAGGACCATTGACGCGCTCCCAAATCAAGCTGCTGATGGACCCGAAACGCGCGGATTTCGCTAGCACTGTGAAAGCCAGCGCGGCAGAAGCAAACCCGATGGCGATGCCGGGCACGGCGGCCGCCGCAGCTCCATCTGCTCGACCGGCGGTTGGCACGGGCGTGAAGGAAATCTTCGTTCATCCTGCGGGAAATGCCGATGACATCGTCTATCAGCCGCATTTGCTGCGAGCGGGAACCGTGCATTTTTCATCCGCAAAAGCAGACGCCGAGGGAAGCCGTAGTGTGCGCATGGTCAACCCGATCAACGCCGCTGGAATCGACTGGGAAACCACGGTTCCAGCCCCAGTGAAAATTGACGCAAGCAGCAACGAACCCGTCACCGGCGCAGGCTTCGCAGAGTTGCCTGGATTCGCAATGAACGCTGCGAATTACAAACAAGTGGAAAAGGATTTCAGCGACTGGCTTTACCGCAACGAGCGCATCGATATTTTTTCCTGCCCGGCACTCAAGGCATGGTCGAAAATTGGTGAAAGCGAAGGGGACTTTCGTGCCAGACTCGCACACGAAGCGCGTGAAGTCCGGGATGCGGCGATCGATAAATTTCGCACTGCGAGTTCAAAAAAGTTAGAGACGCTAGAAGGAAGATTGCGCACTGCGGAAGGCCAGCTTTCCAAAGAAAAAGCCGAAGCCAATGCCGCCAACATGCAGGCAGGAGTTTCCGTGCTTGGCGGGATTCTCAGCGGGTTGTTTGGTCGCAAGGCTGGGTTGGGTTCGATTACCCGAGGTTCGTCCGCAATCGGCAAGGCGACCAGCGCCTACAAGCAACATCAGGATGTCTCCAATGCCGGGGCCAAGATCACCGCACTCAACACGGAAATCGAAACATTGCAGGCCGAGCTGGAAGCGGAAATTTCCAAGATCTCCGAGTCATACGAAACTGCGGCGTTGACGCTTGAAACCGAATCCCTGAAACCTGCAAAAACGGACATCAAAATCGAGGCGATTGCATTACTTTGGTTGCCCTGTGATGCTCGTGGCGAGCGGTGCTACGCGGCTGTTTCCTGAATGCGTTAGCATGCTCGATCGCTGGATTCCGGTACTTGCAAGTGGCATCTGGTCTGCGTTAGAGTGCGTTTCATGAGCGTTGGTATTATCGCGAATCCTCACAAACTCGGTTCGGTCCCTACGTTGCTTGCGCTTAGGTCGGCATTAGCGGCACGAGGCATCACCACCGTTCTTGAGGAGGAAACCGCCGCCTTGGTAGGAGAGTCCGGTGGCATTCCCGCCAAATCTTTTGCCCAATTGGTCGAGATCGCCGCCGTGATCGGAGGAGATGGCACGATGCTGCACGCGCTCGCGCGTCTCGGTGATTTTGATAAACCGGTTGCGGGAATCAATGTTGGGACACTGGGTTTTCTGACGTCTTGCAAAGATGACGAGCTTGATGTGTTCTCCGCGTCGATAGCGGACGGCAAGTTCACCACCAGTGCTCGAACACTATTGGATGTGACGGTGCGCCGCTCCGGGCAGTTAGATGCCTCATTCGTTGCACTCAATGAAGTGACTCTGGCGCGCGGCGTCACCGGGCGCTTGATTTCCCTGAGAGCACGAGTGAATGGTGAGTTGCTCAACGATTACCGCGCGGACGGCCTGATCGTTGCCACGCCGACAGGTTCCACGGCTTACTCGCTTTCCGCAGGTGGCCCCTTAATCTCGCCCGATGCGGCGGTTTTCCTGATCACGCCTATTTGCCCCCACAGTCTGAGTCAGCGGGCATTGGCTCTATCAGATTCATGCGTGATCGAGCTGTCTTTGGTCGATCATGAAAGCGGGCCGATGCTTTTCACCGTAGATGGCAGGGACAGCGTTCGCATCGAACAGGGTGACTTGATAGAAGTGAAAAAATCAGTGAAATCATTTCATCTTCTCAGGCTTGAAGGCAGCTCGTTCTATGAAGCGTTGCGGAAAAAACTCGGTTGGCAGGGCGTCTGAATGCGTTGAGTGTGTTTATGTTTTTTGAGCCGCGTGCTCGAGCGTGGTGCGGATTGATTGGATCAGGCGTTGGCGCAAGGGTTTTGATTTGTTAGATAGGATGCGTTGTTCTGTTTCGTAGGTCCGTCTTCCATCTGCGGATTCAATGCAAACAGGATTTCTTCCCCATTCGCTGAGATCGTAAGGACTGGCCCGCATGTCCAAATCGCGGAGTTCCACCGCCAGTTCAAAGCAGTCCAACAGCAATTCGGAACCCACCCACGGCATTGACTTCGCCGCCCATTTGTAGAGATCCATGTTCGCATGCAGGCAAGCGGGTTGTTCCATAAGCACACGACTTTCCAAATTGGGTTGTAGTATATTCATAGGTCGTGCTTCCTTCGCGAAAAAGCGGAACGCATCATGGTGCGAGCAACAAATCGTGCGGCTCTCGACCAACGCGTCGATCTCCGACTGTGGCAAGCGGAGTTTCAGAGTCTTTTCATGTCTAACATCTTTCCCCCGGTAAACCATCGCCCATTCATGCAGCCCGTGGCAGGCGAAGTTCGCGGTGCTGTCTCGCGTGGCTTCCAGCAACTCAGCGATCCACGAGAGACGCTGTAATTCTTTTGGCAATAGTTTCGCCGGATATGCGGTTAGAATTCCAGCGTGGACGGAATAATGACGGGCAGTGAAGGGTGGCAAAGGCTCCGCATCCGGCCACTCCAGCGCCACTCCGACTCCGGGCTGCCAACTTTCTAACAATGAAAACGAATACGGGTAATACTCGAAAAGAAAATCCGCAATGGGGTGGGGGATTCCACGATCACGGCGATTTCGTGCGGGCAAAGTGTATGCCTGCGCCCTGGCAAGATGCGCGCCCGAACGCGCCTGCCATTGGCGCAAACTCAGCAAGACTGGCACGGAATCAACGATCATAGTGCGGCGAAAAAGCATAATCTCCGGCAAAAGGCAAAATTTCCCTTGCCTCCAAGCAGGCGCGTACCCAATCATCCCGCCCCGCGCCGAAAGGCGCATGGTTCAAACGCGGGATGGAGCAGCCAGGTAGCTCGTCAGGCTCATAACCTGAAGGTCAGAGGTTCAAATCCTCTTCCCGCAACCAATGAAAGCCGTTGAATTCCAAGGAGTTCAGCGGCTTTCGCCGTCAGAAGGGAATCGATCAAAAGTTGTGATTTCTGCCACTGTGAATAAAAACGGGCATAAACTGTGAACAATTCACCCCTTCCATGGGTGGACTCATCACAGCCATCGCCCGCTCATGCCCCAAAAGCGTGATTTTTCCACATATTCGCCCGGTTTCGGTGCTTGCAGCACCCGACACCAACAATGGCATCCTATTATCGACGTCCCAACACCAAGCATTTCTCTTTGGCTTGTTATCCCTGTCCCGGTTCAAAGCTGGTCCGCGCAAGTTTGGGAACCGACGATCCTGTCCTTGCCGAGAAGATGACGCGCAAGGTGGAAATCCTCTGCGAACTCGAAAAACTCGCTGACGTCCCGATTCCGGAAAAACTCCTCGCAGCATTTTCCCTCAGCAGCATTCGGAGTGATTGCGAGCGGCCCACCCCTCTCGAACCATCACCTCCGCAGGCGGTGGCGGCAGTGGCGGTGGCGGCACAAGCACCGATGGACACTTCCGAATCAGGGACGGTTCGTGAGGCACTCGTCGCTTACATGGTCCGCAGCCTGGTCTGCAACGTGCCCCAGGCCCAGGCGGATAAAATTTCCCGGCTCCGGCAGTTCTTCGGATCCGACCTGATCAACTCTCTGGATCCCCGGCCGCCCGAGAATCTCAAGCATGCGCGGAAGGGCAAGGTCATCCCGCCTGTGTTTGAAGGAAAATATCTTTATGAAATCACCGAGCTGGTGATTTTAAAATTCCTGATAAAAAAGAAGTATGGGCTGAGCAGCAAAAGGCACTTTCGAGAGCTCTTTCACGCCATTTTCGAGGGTGCCTTGAAGAGCGGAATCTACAAGCCACCGAATCCGTATTGCGCCAATCCCGTAGACGATTTGCCAGGCTTTACGGGGCGAGACAAACCGGTAACCGTCCTCACGGTTGCCGAAGTTGTCGCGCAATACGCGGCCGTGTCAGCCGAACCTCTGGTTTTGTTCGGTTGCCAATTGAGGCTGGAAGCGGGTTTTCGATTACACGAAATCCTAGCGTTGCGCCCTTGTGACCTTGCTACCGAGGGGAAAATCAGACTGATCCTGCCGCAGAATCCAAATCCGTCCGGGACCGGTTTGAAAACCGGCGAGCGCACGATCACGGTGCGGCACGAACTCCGTCCCATCATTCGGCAGTATCTCGAATCTTATGAGGGGGATTACGTTTCATGGTGCTTCCAGTCACCCACAGGGCTGCGCATGGCAACCGACGCGTTCGGCGAAAGCCTCCGCACCATGAACCGTGCTGCAAATCTGACTTGGACCTCTCAGGATTACCGGCACACGTTCGCCACGCGGCGAATCAGCGAAGGATGGAACCTTAAAACGTTGGCACAGGAAATGGGCACGAGCGTGGCGATGCTGATGATCCATTATGCAGGGTATATCGAGCCGCCAATCCATGCTGCGCAATCATCAATGTAATACTTCGGGCTGCAAGATGGACAGTAAACTCTTGCAGTTCCGGAGGAAATCGATCGGGGGTGTGTCATTAGGGTACAACTGGTCTTTGACCGACATGAGGAGATCATAAGCTGTTTCTCCATATTCATTACCCTCGGAATTCTGCCAGCGTTGGATCAGCTCCAGCGTCTTTTCAAATTCAAAAGGAGTACCAAGGAGGGAGCGCCCAAGTCCCTCCTCCAAATTTTTGAACGTGTCCTCCTTGGGACCTTCGCCCACATTATCATGGAGCTCCCTATGGTTATCTCCCTGCAAGAAATCCTGAGAATAGAAATATTCCCGCAGCTTGCCGGGAAGGAAATACACCGTGTATCGGTCCGCCTCGCTGATCGGGTCAGCGCGTTTGGTGCGTTCGTTGCGGCGTCTGCAACAATCCAGCGCCGCAACGGCCATTCCGGTGGCATCGTCGAAGATTTTGAATAAAGAATCCAACCGTTCATTGGGATTGATGTAATCGGCGTGACTTTGTCCGGTAGCAATCAATGCCCTGATTTGTTTTGGGATCAAATTGCTCCAGTCCTCCAATAAAGGTGCGCCGCCCATGTCCATGATGCATCGAACGATCAATCTTGAATCGAGTTGCTCCAGGATCACGTCAAGGCTACCTTTGCGGCGCTGGAAGTCCGCTATAAATGAGTGGAGCTGAAAGTCGGGCAGGTAGCCTGCAGAAAACGTCAGTCCCACCATCAACTCGTTGGTTTCGGAAATGCGGTTGGCGAGCCAACCTCGCCAACGGTTCTTCGCGTCGCATTCGCTCGGGTGAGCCAAAAGATTGAGGAGCAAGTCCAGCTTGACTTCCACGGCTCCATCTTCGGGGACCTCGCTGAAAAGGTTCGGAAAGTAGCGGCTGGCAGCACGGCTGCCCACCAGCGCGGTGGGACCTGATCGCACAAGGGCGGCAGGGCTGGGAGTCATCCGATCCAAGGGGACAATCCAGACAAAGCGAGCAAGGGCTCCAACCCAGTTTTGCACAAAATCAGGCATCCTGAGTCTGTAAAATTTGGCTCCAATCATGAATTCTGAGAGGCTTTTCAACAGTTTAAGCCGAGGGAAGTCGGATTCACGTGTTAGTTTAATGTTTTTGCTTGGACTGCCTTTTCTGGCAATCGCAGTTTTTAGCATTTCAACCTGCAGGCGCTGGGTTCGGGGCGAATCCGGGACATACTGCAATGCGCTATCCACCTCATGCTTTTCAAGGCGAAGCAATTTTCCCACTGAGCGGATTAATGGCGACAGAACGTTTTTCCCGGCTGTGCCACTTTCACCGACACTCATGAGGGACTCGATGACTGCTGTCACTTCGGAAACGTCTTTGTTGGAAACCGAATCTTCGGGTCCCTGACGTTCAGCCGAGGTTTTTCCCAGCCCGGGTTCTCTCGTCTCTTCCAAGGATGTGGAGAATTTGTAGCTCACCATGCTGGGATAACAAATGTTACAGATTTCCCGCTCCAGTTTCTCTTTCAAACGGGAATCCAAAGGATCCAAAAGACGCTTTCGAACAAGGCTGTCAAGCATGCCAGATCGAGTGGTCGTCGAACTTCCAGCAGTGTAGCCAATTACATCGTGCCTGACGAATGGGAAAAAACTCCTGATGACTCCGAACGCAGTGAGGGAAAGTGTAGATAGCCGGAAGCGTGGCTTATAAACTGACTTTCTCTTCGCGGCCCGCGGGGACTGGCCGCGTCGCCCATACGCTGTGATCTCAATCGCGAGAATCACCTTGTCAACCGGATGTGGCGATTTGAAATTCAGCCACATCGCTTCGGATAGGTCCTGGGAATTCCTGATGTGCAGCTTTTCCTCGTGTGGCAGTTTGACACGCGGTAGCCGAAAAAACCTGATGTCCTCCTCATAGAGTTTCTTCAAAAAGGACTTCCTGACTATTCCATCGGTTGACTCACCGAGCATGGCACTTCTTTCATTGAGATGGCCCGGGAGCCAGCCGAAGTTAACCAGCTTGGCCGTCGCGATTGCAGCGAGTGCCCCCCGCGACCCGGAATCTTCTTCTGCTTCGCACTCGATGAAACGGGTGATAGATTTACGGGAGGCGGAATTTGTAAGGACCCTGTGAAATCTATCCACGCTTCCAAGCCACCCAGGCCCAAACGCGGCCTGCCATTTTTCAAAAAGCGTGCATTTGAGTTCATCGAGGGTAGCGACGTGCCGGAAAATGAAATTACAGTTTGCACCAAACATGGCCCTCACTGACGCCTCCTCGGAGTTCACACCAAATATTAGGATGCAGGGATTCGGATCAGGATCGGCAGGTGGATCGGTAGGTGAATCGGTAACAGCTTCGGGAACCGGAGCAATATCGTCGGCTTTCGCAGTTCGGTCCGCAGAGTGATTCATAAACCGATCCCGCATCTCTGACAAATCGATGGGGTTGTCTCCAGACGTCACGCCAGATTCCCGAATCACTCCGCTGGTGAAGAAGGCCGGCAGTTTCTCGAAGACTTTGTGAACAATCTTGATTCGCTCGGGATCCGCAAGCTTCAGTTCAATAATTGAGCCACCTCCGGGATCTCCCATAGTATCAAGCGCTATTCTTGAATCGGAAGTCACGAAGGCGAGCCAGTTTGGCGGTTGGTCGGAGTTGCCCACTCCGGCGGCGAGAAAGTCAATCCACGGTGTCCGAGATTGGTCGTCCGGGTGAATTAGACAGGGTTCGGCTCGTGAACGGAGAAGATCCCCTAGCTTATCGCCTGCCACACGGAACTCGGCAGACACCGCCTTGACCCTAAGATGATAGCACCTGAATTTTTCTTCCTGTTTCTCCCGGTCCTGGATGAGGAGCTCCATCAACGCGTCGTAATCCTGATCTGAACTGCCCTTCGTTGATTTGATCCATTTCCACATGTTGTTCAAAGCCTATTGATTTCCAAGTGCATTGAAAGGTCGCACTGTGAGACTTTTGGACTCTGGTAGTGCGTTTCGCACTATTTCCCTACCGATGGAGGGACATAACGCGTAAAATGGTCAGTCGGGGATGATGCGCGGGGCTTGCCTTGATTGAATCAGAGGACTCCAAAAACCGTGACTTTTCCACAAATTCGTCGAGGCCGCGTAAGGTGTCATGAAGACACACCAATACATCATCCAAATCGATGCCCAAGAGGCATATCGTCAAATCGGAGTCACCCTCGCTGATTCGGCCATTGGCCGCGAAAGCGCCAAATGTCTCGGGGAGCGGCTTTTCAAGTCCATTACCAACCAATTGCTGGCTGAATGCATGGTGGATGCCACGAAGAAGCAGAAGGCCAAAAGTGCCCAGCGGAAATCCGAAGCGCCCGCAGTGGTGGAAACCAAAACGGGAGGTAGCAATACCCATGAAGCCTAAACCCGCGCCGAAAAAGCAGGTGCAGCGCCCAGTGATTCGGAATCGGAATGGCAAGCGCCGCACTGTGAAAATTGAGATCAAATTGACCGAGGAGGAATTGAAAAAGATCCGCAAAAAATTCGGGCGGCTGGCAGCAGCAGTCGCCCGGGACCACTGGCTTGGCTTCGAACCGAAGGACGTGAAAAATCCCACGAAGCAAGCCAAGCTGGCGATAGCTCGCGCCATGCACAGTCATCGAATCGCAATGGAGATGATTCGCAAGTTGGTCAGATCGTCATGCGGCCCAGCGGCGGATGAAGCTCTGGAAGCTGAAATCCAAAAATTCAACGAACTCGCACGCGTATGCTTCTCAAGTTTTTCTCGCAAATAAATGGGATCGTGGAGCCGGGCGGGCTTGACTACATCCTCAAAAACCCGACGGCACGGCTACTACGCGGCAACGTGGAAATCACCCGCGCCGTGATCGATTCATGCCCTCCGAATCTGACCCAGCGGTTCTCGGCAGGTGTCGTGAATGATCTTTCAGAACTTGGCGCGGACAAGGACGCGCTTTTACTCGATGAACTCGAACTTCGGCTGCTGGCCGGCCGCCCTAAGGAGTCCATGCCGTGGTGCGTCGTGGAGCACCTGAAAAAGGGAAAGAGGGAAAAGCACTTCGTGATTCCCATCTATGATCTGTTCTTTGAAAAGAATCTACATCCCTATCTGGACCGTATCGATCAAAAGGGATTTGAGGCATGGGTTGAACATTTCAATCTTCGCCACGGGGTTCTTCCTCCGAGTCACCGTTTGCGCACGAAGCCGCCGTTCGAACATCTCAACCTCGCCGCTCCTGACATCGAGTTTCTTCGTCTCGTTTGGGACAGTGTTGAGACTTGGGTGATCAAGAAGGAAGTCGGAAATCGTCGGGAGTTGGAGGAACGTCTGATCAAGGAAGGATACCGCGTGCGGTGCCATTCGCTCGCAGGGAAGCCGCTTAAACAACCGGTGATATTCGGACCTCAAGATGCTCGGCTGCGGCTGACGGGTAGCATCTATTATCGGCTGGATTTTGGAATGGCAACGGTCAGGCCGTTGGTTCTAACGAACGAAAAGGCGGTAAGGGCAAGGCTTGCGCAACTGCGTGAGATCATGTCGGATCACCTTGATTTTCGGGCGCACCACCTGATCGGGCGGATCTACGGCAAGAAGAAACAGGATCGGGTCACCCTTGGAAGAGCCAGGCAGCACTTCGAGGATCTGATCCAAAAGAAAATGATGGAGGCGCGACGCGCTGAACTGTCAGCACAGCGAGTGGACTATCACCACTTGGAGCAGGTCATATCCCTGCTGGATTCCAGATTGGAGCCTGTGATTTTGCAGCGGAAAAGAAACAACGCAGGAACCATCCCGGTCCCGTGTCCGCATAAGGAAGCCCAGGTAAAAGCCACCGAGTTGGAAGCTGAAGAAACGACGGCATCCGTTGTTGTCCCAGTCGTGGAATCCGTTGAATCTTCCGACTTCGAGGCTAACCATTCGGAGGGCATTTCGGCAACTGTCCTCGAACATTCCAACCCCGCTGGCGAGCATGTAGAACAGCCTTCGATCACGATTAAATCCGAAGTGAAGACAATCGAGGGGAAGGGAACGGAAAAGCTGATCTCGGTTGTGATCCCAATCGTGGCAGCAGTAAATTCCGCCGATTCCAAGACCCGCCGACCGGATACTCGTCCAGCAGGAGAAATGGAGAAACCCAAGGCTGTCGGCGGGCTCAAGCAGGAGCTCACGACGACTCAAAAATCCGAAGTGAAAACCACGGAGACTGGAATGATAACGTCACCCTCAGCTGCGACTCCCATCCAGGCATCGGTAGAATCCACCGATTCCAAGGGCGACCAGACCAAACCCCACAGTCTGCCTTCGGACGAGCAAAAACAAATCGCTCGCAAGGTCGGGAAAAAGCGTCCGAATCCGAAGAAATCCGTCCGTCGGGTAAAACCCCCGATTTCAAAGGAGGTCGATGGCACCCCTCCAATATGAGTGCCAGAAATGCGCAGAATTCCCCCCCCCGCCAGGTTAGCTAAGGCGTGACCTAACAAAAATTCGCCAGGGATGCATCATCCCGCCAGCCGTCCCGTTTCCGGGCGGCTGGCGGTGATCCGGGGACTGTGGGAAATGAATGATTCCAACGAACCACAAAAACCAATATCTACTGATTTCGAAAGCCTGACGGCTGACAACCCAGCACGCTCCCTACGTTCGCAAATGCAGCCTGCCCTGCCTTCGCCGGAGGAAATGGTGGCGCATATGGACCGGCACATCATCGGGCACGGGGCCGCGAAAAAGATGCTCGCGGTGGCCTGCTATGACCACCTGATGCAGTGCGCCGCCGCCGAGTTGATGGGCGGCAAAGTGTGGCCTGATAACCACAGCGTCATCGCCGGCCCGAGTGGCTGCGGCAAGTCGGCCATGATTGAAGTTCTCGGAGATTTTCTAGGGGTTCCTGTTGTGCAGATCGACTGCTCGAATCTTACCCCGAGCGGATACAAGGGACGAAATCTCAGTCAGATTTTCGATGATCTTGAAGAGCGGCTCGTCGATGGCGATCAAACGAGGCCTGCGCTCGTAGTGTGGGAAGAAATCGACAAACTTGCATCTTGCGGTGGCGAGGCAGGGAGATATCGGGAAATGTCACAAGCGGATGCACTGCGCTTCCTGGACGGAGCAATGTGCGGGGAAGGGAAGAGTTTGGATTCTTCGCGAATCCTCAGCTTGGGTTGCGGGGTGTTTGCCGGTCTGGATCGAATTCGGGATCCGGACTCCATCGCCAGAATTGGATTTCCGATTGTGGCCGGGGGGCGTGGGAATTTGACATCCCGGCGACAGGCTGAACCTCTTCAGCCGGAGCACTTGGAGCAGTTCGGATTGATGACGGAATTTGTCGGCCGCTTCTCGCGCTTCGCGTTGCTGGACGCGATCGACCGGGGCGTCATGCGGAGGATTATCACGGATTCGGAGTCGAGTGTGCTGACGCGGAAAGTCATCCAATTCCGGCTGCATGGGGTTCGTTTGGTTTTCGACGATAGTGCGATTGACGCCGTGGCTGAGATGGCCATCGCTCATTCCACCGGAGCCCGTGGTTTGCGCATGATTTTGGGGCGGGTGCTTTGGGAGTGGGAGTTTCAATTGCCGTGTCTTTCGGAAAGCGGCGTGACGGAGATTTGCTTCGACGGTCGGGCGGTTCGCGGTGAAGGCGCGCCCGTGATCCGGCGGGCAACTGAGCGGAATGTCCGTGAGTCACTCGTCGAGGCGCGGCGGAGGGCAGGCTCCTATCCAGGAAAGCTGATGACCGAAGGTGGCGATGATCTGTCGATTTTCTGAGATAGGGGATTTGCCAAGTCTCGCCCTGAAGATTCCAGGCTGAGGCCGGAACTCACTTTCGTGAGCCCCGGCCGCACAGGATGAACTCTTTCTCTCGTCCTGATGAAGATACTGATTCCGCTTTTGGATTCCAAGTTTTCACAGGTTCTGAAGACACAAGCCAGCCATCAATAGCCAACCCCATGAATCCCAAATCCATTTTTTCCATTACCGACCTTTCCCGCCTTCGGCCGCTTGTCAGCGCGGAAACTCTCGCTGCGCTCGCCGCAATTGAGAATGACGATTACCTCCCATCTGTGTTCGTTGATGCCCACGGTAAAGAGATTGGATACGACATCCTTAGTGAAATTTCCCTCCACAAATGGGCCAATGAAACCGGCCAGTATGTCTTCCAACTCGGCGAACGGGCATTCATTCCCATGGATGTGGAGGGGTGGGACGGGGTATTCGAGCGCAACAGCATTGAAGACTTCATTGGAGATTGGGACCCGGGGGGTGCCACGATCGAGGATTTGCTCGTTTCGTTTGAGATCACCCCGACTCTCGATATCGCGAAGAAAGGGTGCCCGAAGAACTGCCGGGTCTGGATCAGGCATCACTATGCTCCCGGCTATTTCCAGGCACCTCGGGACACTTGGGCGAAGGACGATGATTTGGAACTGCTGGAATTTGCGTCATACGCCGATGCCCGGAAGTGGGTGAAAAAGGCCCGCTACGCTGATTATGACCACCGAAGCGAGCTTGAACCGAAGGGATGGTATGTGTATGGCTACGGTGAATTGGCTCCAAAAGAATACGTCATCAGCAAAAGCTGGAAAATTCCCACGTGACTCCTGGTTGGACCGACGAGGTAGTTCAAGCGCCCGAAGCGGTGAAATGGGTATCAGTTTGGGATTTATCCGTAAGAATCACCCCCGCCGGAAAGTCCGGGGTGATTTGCTTGGATATATTGATTCACAGATGGGATTTCATCGCATTCGCCAAGGTCGTAATCGTGGCGAGCGCCTTGGTGAAATCTAAGGAATGATAGACATCTGGACGGAGTACCGGACGGAGTTCCGATACAAGTCCACGGCGGAATGCTTCAATCCGGGCGGCGGCCAGCCAGTCCGTTGGAGTTTCCGTCGCGATTTTTCGTGCGGCAAGTCGCAGAAATTCTTCGTTATTCCAATCCAACACACCGCTCTCCACCGCGTGGTGCAGGTCGTAAAGGTCACGCGGGGCCGGATCTCTGCGCGTCAGTGCGGCGCGTAACTTTTCGGCATAGGCCTCGGTCGAACTCAGACTTGACACCATAATCGGAGCCACCGCCGCTTCATTGAACAATGGATTCAGCAGCAAGGTGGAAAGCGGCACGGAAATCACCGGCAACATGGGCACTTCCCTCTGTCCTACTTCAAGTTTGATCGTTCCATGGCCACCAAAAACCGACGCGTATTCCAACACCACTTGCTGCTAGGTGGAAATGTTGAAGCTGGCCCATTCGCCCACGGTCAACGGCAATCCGGCTGTTGCCGCAGCCACTCCGGCGGCGATTTCCTTGGTCCTGCGGCTCCGCTGCCCTCTGGTCACCGAATCGTCGGTAGGCAAGGTGAAATCGAGATCTTCACTCAAACGGTTGAATACAACGTAGGCCTTGCTCAACAAAGTGCCGCCTTTGAAAACCAGCGGGCAATCCGGATCACGGAACAAGCGCCACAGAATGAGCGAGCACCAGAAGTCCTTCTCGATCAGACCGGGCACGAAACCAGTTTCCGCAGCGGTGAATTCCACCGCCGCCCGGAATTCATCCGGACTCCCCAGCCAATTCTCGATATCGTTCGTTTCACTCATGCAGCCAGTCCGTGTGATTGAGAATGATTCCCCATTTTTTGTTTGTGTGACCGCGACGGTCGCCTCCGGGAAGCAAGGGAATGAACGAACGAAATGGAAGGGTGGATTTTTCCAGCCTCTCCAGCCGCTTCCTGTCAGTTTCCAGAAGCTCCAGCGCGCAACCGAGGCGGCGGCGTGTCGGGCCATCGCCATGGCGGATCGCGCTTTCGGTCAGTTCATCGAGAAATGCTGTGCTCTCGATCCTCTCGCGGATCCAGGAATAGGCTTTTGGCAGAGTGCCGAATCTTGCGGAATCGAACACCGCATCCATGACAACCCGGCCGAGATTTCCGACTCGCCGCCCCCCCGACTCCTGCGCCGCGCCCATACGGGATGGGGTCACCTTGATCATATCGAAATCCAACCCGGCGATTGTGTCGCGTCCGGAATACAGGGTGTTGTATACCGTGGTCGTGTTCGGCACCTGTTCGGTAAGTCCGTGGAAATGAAAAGCGCCCGCCCCCGCTTCCTGCCAGTCGCCGCCCTTGGCCTCAAACAGATGACGCAGAATCACTTGAGGAGCCGGCGTCCATTTCCCACCGGGTGGCAGCTTGGCGGGCAGCAAATAGAGTCCGCGTTGAAGCTGGACGATCATCCCGCGCTTGTTCAGCCGGTCCAAAAGTTGTCGGCATTGCACCTTGGACAACCTCAAGGCGGCGGATATCTCCGCGCTGGTCGCCCGCTCGATTCCACGCATCTGCGCCCAGGTCATGAGCCGGGTCACCAGAGGGCCGAGTTGCGGAGCGCTTTGCATGTGAATTCTTTTTAATCTCTTGCAAGGAAATTTCAACAAAATAAGATGCAAACGGGTGGAATGTAGGTTTTCAGTGGTCGTTACGCATCCACTCCTCCTCGGCAACCAGATACACGCTGACGCCGTGGTAGATCATCAGCTCCGAGTCTGCGGACATCGCCCAGGTGTGGTTCATGGCTGGATCAGACGCGCGTACGAAAACGCCCATACAATAACAGCCCCACCTCTCAATTAGTGCCATGACACAGAATCCCATGACGAACTCGACGTTGCCGACTTTTTTGGTGATTAACAAAACAGCTCCTTCTTCGGGTTCCAACTTGAAGATGGTGTCGTCTGCGATATTTTGATCTCCGCGACCATCGAAGGTAAATATTGGTTTCATTACCCGCTGAACACGTAAAACGGGACTGCTCTGAAGGCAGACCAGAAGATTTATTTATTATTTTTCGAACGCACCTTCACAATAGGGTGGTTTGTCCTGTTCAAGGGATGGAGGGCAGTCCCTCCGATTACCCTATGACAACTACACCTCCATCCAAAAGCATCAATAAACTCCTCTGGATCACTGATATCCATCTCGACCGTGCAAGTGAAGAAACGAAAAGCCGCTTTCTCGACAAGCTGGCCGGCATCAGTTATGACGGCCTGCTCATCACGGGGGACATTTCAGTTGCCGAACACCTCACCACCCACCTTGCCGAGATCTCGTGGGCCTGCAAAGAACGGAATGTATATTTCACCCTCGGCAATCATTGCTACTTCGGCTCTTCATTCAGCGAGGTGGACCGCCGCGTCGCGGATCTTTGTCGCCAACGCAGTAACCTCGTTCCACTCGGACACGGAGAAGTCATTCAGTTGACACAAAATACATCTCTAATTGGTCATCGCGGCTGGTACGATGGTCAGGCTGGAGCGGGGGAGGGAACCAGGATTGAATGCCCGGACAGGCAATGGATCAAAGACTTCCAAGGCCTCACCAAGGCCGGATTCTTCTCCAAGCTGAGGGATCTGGGCCGCGAATCTGCTCACTACTTCCGGCAGGTGCTGCCGAAGGCCCTCGATGGTAGCAAAAACGTAATCATCGCTACCCACGTGCCCCCCTTCACACAGGGTCTGGGACATCGCGGCAGCTTCTGCGACTGGAATCGACAGCCTTTCTTTTCGAACCGGGAAGCGGGCAATGTCATTTATGGAATCTCGAAGCAGTTTGCGCGTCGTAAAATCACCGTCCATGCCGGACACACGCATTGTCCGGTGGATGCCCGTTTGCTGCCGAACCTTGATATCCGCGTCGGTGGAGCCCAGCCTGGATTTCCTGCGTTCCAGGAATTCCTAACGATTGAATAGGCGATCCGGACGGGATCGGAATCCGGCCATAAGCCGGAGCTTGGTCCCGGCGCACTTGTCAGCGCGCGCGGTCCCGAAGGCAAGCGGTCGGGTGCATGAAGAAAAAATACACAAAAATACAAAACGAAAATGAAGATAGCGAAAAGTCCCACGGACTTGAGATGTTCAGACAATATGCGGATGAGATTGATGCGATTTGCCGGCGAAGGCTTTCCGACGGTGTCATCATGAAAGGCGTTCTTGCCGGTAAGGAGTCGGAGATTCGTCAAAATGCAATGCTGATGCTGATGTCCGGATTTCTGATAGGCAATCCAAGGTTGGTCGCGGCGAAGAAAGCGAAGCGTCCGGAAGCTGTTGCATTTGAAATTGAGCGATCAACAGCGATCGCGCTGAGCAAATGCAAGAAACGTTTGGCGAGCAAACTGGCGGAAGCGGACTCAGCTTATGTCCAGATCAGCGAGCGGAATGGTGGAAAGTGCAAGCATCCTTACGACCGTGAGGATCACGAATGGATGCCTGATACTAAAGTGAGAATGGTGATAAATGGGCTGGGAATCGCGGTGAAGGAAAAGCAATTGAGTCCGGATAATGCAGAGTTGGTGACAATGATCGTCAAGGACGGGCGGACAGTTGCCGAGGTGGCAGCCCATTTCCAGGTTTCATCCAATGCGATCTATCAGCGGATCAGGCGGGTGGGGAAGATGCTGCCGGAGTTTTTGTCGCGGCTGGACCCTTAATCCATCTGGCCAGCGTCGGTGCGTGGTGCGTTCCCGGGACTGGCTCGGCGAAGAGTGCGGTGGGCAAAAAACAAGCATGCTGAGGCCGAGTGGGCCTATGAATCGATATGTAAAGTGCGTCCTTAGTTGGAATGAGATCGGTGGGCCGGGCTGACCGTTTGACCGGGGTGGGTTCGAAACACTATCCGCCGCCCGCCGCCCCCGGAGGCTTTCTCGTAGCGCTGGGCGGCATGCCGTTGCGGGCCTTGAACAGGCGCGAGAAATAATACACTGACTCGAATCCCAACAGGTCGGAGATTTCCTGAATGGTCTTGCCGGTGGAGGCCAGCAATTGCCGCGCCCGGTTCATCTTCATTTCGATGAAATAACTGCCCGGCGAAAGTCCCGTCTCCTTGCGGAACACGCGGCGGAAGGACGAGTAGCTCATGCCCAGGTCTTTTGCCAGTTCGTCCCATTCGAGTGTGCCTCCCAGATTTTCCCGCATCTTGAGAATCGACTGTTTGACCGCCTTCTGGCCCGGGGTGAAGCCCTGTTCGGCGGCGATCATCCGCAGACTGCGCAGGCGCGCGATGATTTCCAGCGACCTCAGCCCGACGATCGCCTCGAAGCCGGGCGGTTCCGCTTCCACCGTTTCCAGGATGTTCAGGAAGCACCGCAGGAACGCATCGTCATGGCCCACGTCGATGACCGGATTGGCCGCTTCGAGTCCGATTCGTTCGACGGCGGAGTCGATCGCCGAGCCCTCGCACTCCACCCAATACTCGTCCCACCCCGATTCCTGAAGCGGGCGGAAGCGGTGCCACACGCCGGGAAAGAGCACGAACACGTTGCCTGCGGAAATGGCCGCGGTGCCCGATGCTTCTGACTCGAAAACCCCGGCGCCCGACGTGATATAAATGAACGTGTAGGCACTCAGGCGTCGGCCGTTTTCCCACGAAAAATGATGGTCTTCCGGGTGTCCGGGAGCTGGGTATTCAGCTCCCGGCAGCACGTTGGTGAATCCGGCGTCGAGGACGCGGGCACCCCACTCCTCCATTCCCGCGTAAGCGGGGAGATAGCGGAAGAATCGTCGCTTCGGGTTCATGTTTGGGTAAGTCGGCTGACCGTTGGGGATCGCGCAGTCTCAGGTAGTTCCAGATTCGGCGGGCGATGGCCAGCACTGTCCGCCGTTTGATCAAATCCTGCAACAGATAAGTCAATGTGAGCATGGTCGGAAAGCCCCCTGCGGTGAATAGACTCCAGCGTTGAAAAAGCGGTCAGGTCCAAACGATCCGGCCGGAGAAAATCCCTCGAAGTCTTGCCCCGTCGGCAAGCGAAACCCAACAAACCCATGAATCCACATCGCATTCACAAAAACGCCGCCTTGGCTCTCGTTCTACCCCTGATGATGTTCGCTCCGGCCACGGCGAACACGCTCCTTTACAAGGACAACTTCGACACCGCGGACACCAACAATTTCGACGCCGCGCCATTGACCGGCCGCCTGACTGGATCTCTTGCGGCCACGGTGTTTCCCAGGTCCGCCAAGGCGCAGCAAACCATCGCGGGCAACCAGCTTTCCATGATCCGGACAGCCGCTGGATCGGGTCGCATCCGTTTCCAAACCAGCGGCGGTTGGCACAATTGGGCGGCAGGCACCGAAGGAACCACGACCCTGGCCGACGGCGGATTCCGGGTGGAATTCGATTGGACGCCACCGGACCTGACCGCTCAAGACTGGGTCGCCCTGAACATCGGCCACGGTGGCCAGTTGGTGACCGAACCCGCCGTGCGGGTGAACGATGCAGCCACGGACTATGGCATTCTTTTCCGCAACAACGGCCAGGGGGTGAGGTTCGACAACGGCAGCAGCCCCGGAAATACCGTGGCCTATCCGTCCGTCGCCGGAGTGCGGCACATCGTGATCGACATCGGTTTCCTGTCGTTCGCCGACGGCACTGCGGTCTCCACCAAGACCACGGTGAACGGATTGCAGGTGGCCACCGACACGGTTAGCTGGGACGGCAACGGAGGGGTCATCAACATTGAGCTGGAGGGGCTGCAAAACGGCCAGAAAATCGATAATTTCTCTATCTCCACCCTGCCACCTGAGTTCCAGGTGAACCTGGCCCCAAGCTCGTTCGTCTCGGGCGCGGATCCTGGCGATCAGGTCGGCGTCCTGACCGGCAGCACTCTGGCCGGAGGCATCGAACCTACCGTGTTCACCCTGGTCGCCGGCACTGGCGACACCCACAACTCCCGGTTTCAGGTCACGGGAGATTCCCTCGAACTGGGTGCTTATGATTTCACTCAGGATCCCGCGGGCAGCCAATACTCCATCCGCGTCAGGGGCGTCGGCTCCACCACCGGCGGTGTCCTGGAAAAGGTCCTCACCCTCAGTCTGATCAAGGATGACGACGACGACGGGCTGCTCGACTCATGGGAGAATCTCTACTTTCCGACCCTGACGCAACTGAGCGGCACCGAATTCGGACCCGGTCCAGGAGCAGGCACCGGAGACTTCGATGGCGACGGATTCACGGACCTCGAGGAATTCAATTACAGCAACGGACTCTATCCCGGGATGAACCCCGTCCTGACGGATAGCGATGCCGACGGCCTGGGCGACTCCGATGAAATCAATGGCACGGCCGGCTTGCGCCCCGTCACCAACCCGGTCCGCGCGGATCCGGATTTCGACGGCTCGACCGACTTGGTGGAGTCCAACTCCGGAACTACTCTCAATGCCTCGGACTCCGGCAGCAACCCGACGATTCCTGATACGGATGGAG
>JACMMB010000103.1 GCA_014379305.1 Akkermansiaceae bacterium | reverse complement strand
TGGGTCGGATCGCGAGCGCCCGGGCGAGAGCGACGCGCTGCCGCTGCCCGCCGGAAAGTTCGTGCGGCCGGCGTTTGTCCAGGCCTTCAAGTTTCACCAGCCCGAGCAGTTCCATAACCCGGTCACGGATCTCCGCCTTGGGCGGGCGGCTTTTAGGCGGCAACACGCTCAAGCCAAAGGCAATGTTCTGCGCCACCGTCATATGCCGGAAAAGCGCATAGTGCTGGAACACGAAGCCGACCCCGCGTTTTCCCGCAGGAATCTCGCTGACGTTTTCCCCATGAAACAAAACCTTTCCCGGCCCGGGATCGGCGAATTCCAGGCCCGCGACAATCCGTAGCAAGGTCGTTTTCCCGGAGCCGGACGGACCCAGCAAAGCCGTCAGGGAACCATTGGGAACTTCCAGTGAGACATCTTCCAGAGCGCGATAGGCACCGAAGGATTTTTGGATGGATTGAATCGATATCGACATGGTCTTGATGAATGGAAACTAATGCCCGCCGCCGCTTTTCTGTCCGGAGAAATGCTCAAGCAAGCTTTTCAGGCCAAGGGTCACCAGTGCGAGAAAGGCCAGCAGGGTGGCACAGGCGAAGGCGGCGCTGAATTGATATTCATTGTATAAAACCTCCACATGCAGCGGCAGCGTATTGGTCTTGCCGCGTATGTGCCCGGAAACCACCGAGACCGCGCCGAACTCACCCATCGCCCGGGCGTTGCACAGCAGCACCCCGTAAAGCAGGCCCCATTTGATGTTCGGCAATGTCACCCGCCAAAAAATACTCCAGCCGTTCGCACCCAAGGTGACCGCCGCCTCTTCCTGATCCGAGCCCTGCGATTCCATCAGCGGAATCAGCTCCCGCGCGACGAAGGGAAAAGTCACGAACACCGTCGCCAGGATGATTCCCGGCAACGCGAAGATTACCTTGATGTCATGCTCCGCCAACCACGGCCCGAACCACCCGCGGGCACCGAACAGAATCACCCACACCAGCCCCGCGATCACCGGAGAAACGGCAAAGGGCAGATCGATCAGTGACAGCAGGAACGCCCTTCCGCGAAAGCGGAACTTTGTCACTAGCCACGCCGCGCTCAGGCCGAACAACAGGTTCATTGGCACCGAAACCCCCGCCGCAAGCAAAGTGAGCTTGATCGCGGACAACGCCGCATCCTCGTGCAGCGACTCCAGGAAAACCTCCCAGCCACGTCTGAACGCCTCCGCGAATACCGCGAACAAGGGCAGCAGCAGAAACAAAGTCAGCACTCCGACTGCGGCAAGAATCAGCAGCCAGCGAACAAGCGGGGATTCGGTAGTGACGGATTGATTGGCCATGAATGCTAGCGGTTTTGCCAATCGAGACGGCGTTGCAAAAGATTGATCAGGAACAGCAAAGCGAAGGAAACGATCAGCATTCCGGAAGCGATTACCGCCGCCGCCTCATACTTGAACTGCTCCAATTGGACAACGATCAATAACGGCAGGATTTCGGTCTTCATCGGCAGGTTTCCGGATATGAAAATCACCGAGCCATACTCGCCGATCGCCCTTGCGAAGGCGAGGGTGAAGCCGGTAATCAAAGCGGGCACCAGCAGCGGAAAAATCACCCGCCAGAATACCGTCCAACGCCCCGCGCCGAGTGTGGCTGCCGCTTCTTCGACTTCTTTTCCCATGTCCTCCATCACCGGCTGCAAGGTCCGCACTACGAACGGAAAGCCGATGAAGGTGAGCGCAATGAATACGCCGACCGAATTGTAAGCCGCCTTGATTCCAAAACTCGCAAGATACCCGCCGATCCAGCCATTTGGAGCGTAGATTTGCGTCAGCGTGATCCCCGCCACCGCAGTCGGCAGTGCGAAGGGAAGATCCACCATCGCGTCCAGCAGGCGCTTTCCCGGAAAACGATAGCGAACCAGCACCCAGGTCACCAGCATCCCGAAAACAACGCTTACTCCCGCCGCTGCGGCACTGGCTCCGAAAGTCAGTCTCGCAGCGGCCAAAACCCGGGGTGAGGTCAGGATCGACCACCACTCCGCGATCCCCAGACCCGCCGCCGTGAGAAACAAGGCGGCGAGCGGGATGAGGATGATGAGACTCAGATAGGCTACGGAAAACCCCATGGTTAGTCCGTAGCCGGGTATCACTCTTCGTTTCGACATTAAGAATATGAGATGGGCAGTTACCCGATGTTAGCGTTGATGACGTTTTCCACGGCAGTGATTGCTTTCTTCACCTCCGCCTCAGATTTGGCGTTTTTGAGTGAATCAAGTGCTCCATTGTGGATGATGCGCGCCACCCTGGCCAGCCCGTAAAGGTGCGATCGATCATCTGGTGCGCAGAGGAGGAAAAACACCGACGTTCCTTCGCCATCCTCGGAGCCGAAATCAACCGGTTTCAGCGTCCGCAGGAAACAGACAAACTGCGTGCTGATCGCCGCCGGTATCGGTCGCCGGGGGTGGCATAAGGCAACCCCGCCGGGCATGGCTGTAGAGCACAGCGCCTCCCGGTCCATCAACGAAGCCAGCAGGTAATCGCGATCAAACAGCAAGCCGGTCCGCTCGGCGAGACATACCAAGGCACGGAGGACATCGGTCTTGCTGGTGATGTGGGCATCAAGCGATATCCCATCGTCAGGCATCCGTGAGGTCAGCCGGTCAATGGCCACCGGACGTTGGTAGATCCCGTCGGCAACCAGCGAGGATTCGACTCGCCGCTCGAGCTGAAGCACGCGGTTGGCATCGAGTGTCTGGATTTTCTGCTCCAGCCAATCGATGACTTCGTCGCGGCGGAAATGCCAGACGCCATCGATTTCAAGGCCCGGCAGCCGCTCCCCGCGGACAAGGCCTTCGATGAATCTGGTTGACCAGCCGAGGTTGGAGGCTAGTTGGCCGATGGTGAGATACTCGGATTTATAGAATTCAGGAATGTCCAGTTTCGTACTCATGGCATTACTTTTGTTGGGATTTCAGGGTTGATAAATGCGGTCGAAAGTGCCCCCGTCTTCAAAGTGGGTTTTCTGCGCCTTCGCCCATCCGCCGAAGTCGGCATCGATGGTGACGAGGTTAAGTTCCGGGAGTTTGGCTGCATAACGCTTGCCGATTTCAGAATTGCGGGGCCGGTAAAAGTGTTTCCCCGCGAGCTCCTGAGCCTCGTCAGTGTATAAAAACTCCAGGTAGGCTTTCGCGACCTCCGTGGTGCCATGCTTCTCGGTATTTTTTTCCACCACCGCAACCGGCGGCTCGGCGAGGATACTGATTGAGGGATAGACAACATCGGTCTTACCGGGAAACTCCTTTTCGATTAGATAGGCCTCGTTTTCCCATGAGAGAAACACATCTCCGATCTCCCGCTGCGCGAAAGTAGTGGTGGAGCCGCGTGCGCCAGTGTCCAGCACCGGGACATTTTTGAAGAGCCGGGTGATGAAATCCAGGATCTTCGCCTCGTCTCCGCCAAACTCCTTGTTCGCCCAGGCCCACGCGCCCAGATAATTCCAGCGCGCACCGCCCGAGGTCTTCGGATTCGGGGTGATGACCTCGATGCCGGGCTTGATAAGATCGCCCCAGTCCTTGATCGCCTTCGGATTGCCCTTGCGGACGACGAAGACGATGGTGGACGTGTACGGCGAGCTGTTATCCGGGAGTTTGGCCTGCCAATCAGCAGGGAGGAGCTTGGCTTCCTTGTTCAAAACATCAATGTCTCCTGCAAGCGCAAGCGTGACGACATCGGCTTCAAGGCCGTCAATCACCGAACGCGCCTGCTTGCCCGAGCCACCATGCGATTGCTCAATCTCAAGGGTGATGCCTTTTTTCTCCTGCCAATGCTTTTTGAAAGCCTTGTTAACATCGACGTAGAACTCTCGTGTCGGATCGTAGGAGACGTTAAGCAGTGATACGGATTTGCTCGCGGCGTCTTTTTTTCCGCATCCGGAAAGACCGAGCAATGGGATGGCAAGGGACAGTAGAAGTATGGAATGTTTCATAATTTGGTGGATGGTATTTGTTAAGTTTAGTTACAGATATTAGAAGGAAAGGCGGAGACCGCCCAGGAAGGTGACGCCATCGTAGCGATCCGAGCTATCGCTTTGTCCAAGGGCTGCATATTCAACACCCCCCAGGAGTTTCAGCTTGTCGCCATAGATGAAATACTGGGCACCCAGATAAAACGCATGGTAGCTGTCGCCACGCAGTGCGCCGGCCAGGACCTCGTAGCGATTTTGCGGCCTGACACCCGTTGAGCCATCGCTTTGGGCGTAGGAATATCTTCCCACAAGCTGCAATTTCCCGGGGACAATGTCGTAGCTCGGTTGCACGAACAAACCGAAAACGTCCGTGTTCGTCCCATCGCCACCAGAAGCATGGAACGCCTCGACAACCATGGCTGCAGGTCCTTTTTTCACCCAAAAAGTCCCGGAAACCACGTCATCGTAACGTCCCAGAACGACATCGTCCGCTTCCCGGTCGCTATGCAGCCAATCAAGTCTCAGCTCCGCCTTATCGACATCAAGCCGCTTCTTGAAATCGTAACCAACTCCCAGCGAATAGGAAAACCCCCCGTCAAGATCGCCAAACTCACCATCGCCGAACGACCCGGTCCCGCCTGTGGTAGCTGGAGTGTCGTTTGAATATACGCCCGCTTGCCAAGTGAACAAATCGACGGTGCCCTCAACAGTCAGCGCGGTAGCGCGGTTGATATTGAGCTGGTTGAAAATCTGGGAGCGCTCGAAGGTTAGCTGGCTATTGGTTGACTCCAACCAATCGTAGCGACCGATCAATGGCTTGGTTTTACCAGCTGTTATACTTATGGTTTTGGTGGGCTTCCAGCGAATGTAAGCATCCACCAATCCATCGTAAAAATCCCGAAAGCCATCATTGCTTTGGAAATCCACGCGCAGCTCGACTTGTTTCTCGAAGAGTTTCGCATCAAAGCCGAACCGTGAGCGACGGTCTTCCCAGTCGCTGTCACTTTCATCATCCGCTTCGGCATAGTGGAACTGGCCCTGATAGCGACCGCGTAGTTTGAACTCCTGTAAAATCGAATTGCCATCGTCCTTATACAAAGTCGCAAGCCCCCACAACGCATCGAATGACGATGCCGGTGGTGATTCCTTGGCAAGCGGCCCGTTCTCGAAATTCCCGTCCGGCCCTGCCTGCGCCTGGGCTGCAAGCAAGCTGATAAGGGACACTGCCAGTGTCCGTGTCATATGATTTCCGAATCCCGGCAGACTGGTTGGTTTATGTTCTTTCGGACCCGGCTTTTCTGTTCGGAATGAGTTCCGATAGGCTGTTTTCATGTTGTTACTGCGTAACGTCCGCGTCCGGTGTCCCGGTGCGCTTCGGCAGTGTGTCCATATTTAACAGCTCCCTTTCCGGGGTAGCTTTATTTGAGGCGATTGGCCCAGCTTGGGAATCATCGCGTAAATTCTCCTTGCCTGATACAAACCTTGTCTTTTCCAGACTTTCGATCTGTGTGACCCGTCCATCGTGGACGGTGATCTGGACCGATCCGAAGCGAAGCGCCTGGACTTTGCTGATCGCTACCTCAAGCCACGGACTATCCGTGGACGGGCTATCGGCGACGGTTTTAGAACTTTTCTTAATCATTGGAAGATTGGGAAGTTGCGATTTGTGACAAGCTGGCGAGGAAACCATCGGCGGGGTCCGCCTTTCGCTTCGAAGGAGCCTCGATCTCCTGGGAAGCGGCTAGGAATGCAAAGGGATGCTGCGCGCCATCACGGCGAATTTTCCGCAAAGTGACTTCCACGACTTGCGCAAGAGTGTAGCGGTCCAAGATGCCGGCGATCGCATTGCGCACGTCGATCATGATCATCCGCAGACCACAGTGATCCTCGTCGGGGCAGGTGCAGCGCTGATACGCGTTCTCACTCGCACAGCAGATGGGTGCCAGCCTTCCATCCATCAAGCGGACAATATCGCCGATCCGGATTTCCTCTGGAGCCTTGGCGAGAGTGTATCCGCCCAACTTGCCGCGCTTGGCTTCGACCAAGCCCGCGTCGCGCAGTTCCTGGAGAATCCTCTCCACAAATTTCACCGGCAACCGATTGGCGTCAGCCAGGTCAACCGCCGATATGGTGTTCATGCCAACTTCTTGGGCTATTCCCAAATGGATTGTCGCCCGCAATGCGTATTCTGCTTTTTTGGATAGGTGCATTTAATCTAGATAAAACAGTATGAATTTATTTCTGGCTTTCAAGAGAAATTTTAAATTATATTTAAATTATTGTTTTTCAGTCACATAGGTGAAAAATCTACTCAGATTCGCGCTGGTTCTCTTGTGAACGTTGCCTCAAAGATTTGTCTGTTATCCAAAAAGACAACTTGCCACGACATTCCATGCCTTCTGCGGCTTATGGCTATTGACCATTGTCCAGATGTTCTCTCAACCTCCGTGCTTGCCAGAAGATGACGATGAGAATCCGATTGATGAGATTAAGCGCGCAATAGCCGCTGAAGATGGCTCCGCACTCCTGGCTGCCGCCGAAGATTCGCACTACGCTGACCTTGCAGCCCTCTACGAAGAACTGAATGACGGCGAGCGCGACTTCTTTTTCAAAACCATCGGCCCGGAACTGGCGACCGATGTTGTCGCCGAGCTGCCCTACACACTGATCGAGGATTCGCTCAAGCACTTCAAACCAGCTCAACTCCGTGTCCTCCTTGGCAACCTTTCCGACGACGACCGCGTGGATATTTTTCAAGTCGTTTCCGAAAAAGCTCAGGTCAGGTTCTTTTCCCTCCTCGGTCCCCGCGACAAGGAGCTGACCAAAAATCTGCTGAAATACGAAGAGGATACGGCAGGCGGCCGAATGACCACCCATGTCGGCCGGATCACCGGTGACATGACCGTGAAGCAGGCACTCGCCGTCCTTCGCCGCGATCGCGAAGACGCCGAAACGCTATCCCGAATTTTCGTCGTCGATGTGCAGGGACGCCTGGTCGGAAAAGTCCGTCTCCGCGATCTTGCCTTCAACACGTGGGACACTCCGATTCGCGATATCATGCAAGACGCCGATGAGTATATCCTCGCTTCGGCCGACCAGGAAGATGCCGCCCTGACCCTGTCGAAATATGACCTGATCGTCCTTCCTGTTGTCGATGAGTTCCACCATTTCCTCGGGGTAATCACGCACGATGACGCCCTCGAAATCATGCAGGAAGAGTCCACTGAGGACATTGAGAAACTCGCGGGCATCGGCGGCGAGCAAACCGAACTCTCATATCTCAATACGACCTCGACCAGGCACTACCGCCGCCGCGTCATCTGGCTTGTCGGCCTCGCCTTCGTCTCCATCGCCTCGGGATATGTGATGTATCGTTTCAACGGGGTGTTACAAAAAGCCTACGTCCTCTCCCTGTTCCTCCCAATGGTTGTGGCCGCAGGAGGAAACGCCGGGGGCCAGGCAGCCACCATGGTCATCCGCGCCCTCGCGTTAGGTGAAATCGCACCCGGCTCCGCGCTCCGCATCGCGTGGAAGGAAGCCCGCACCGGCATATTTCTTGGCTTGACTCTCGGCATGGCAATTGCCGCATTCATCGCATTCATCCTTCCGCACTTCCACCCTCCCGCTCCCCAAAGCTTTTCTTTCATAAGACTCTCATTTGCCGTCGCCGCCGCCATTACCCTCCAAGTGCTCTCATCCACGGTCTTGGGAGCTCTCCTTCCCATTACTGCGAGAGCCATAAAACTCGACCCTGCCGTGGTGTCCGCACCCTCATTGGCATCCATCGTCGATGTTTCAGGGATGCTGATTTATTTCGGCACCGCCGCCGCCATTTTGGAGCTGTAAAACTCCATTTTATGGCTGATTAAATCCATGCAACCGGTTATTTTGAGACATGGACGCTTTAATCAAACACCTCGAACACGGCGAGGAACTCAGCCCTCAGGAAATTGAAGTCGCCGCCAATCTCCTGCTTGAGCCAGCAGTCACTGACGCAAAAAAACAGCGCCTTCTATTAGCCCTTTCCAAAAAGGGCGAGACGCCTGCCGAGATCGCCGGCTTTGTTGAAGTCTTCCTGGAACACGCGGTCGACCCGATGATCGGGGAACTCGATCTAGGCGGGCCTACCCTGGACGTCTGCGGCACCGGCGGCGACCAGTTGGAGCTCTTCAACGTATCGACCACCGCCATGTTCATCGCTGCGGCTGCCGGGGCAGTGATCGTGAAACACGGAAATCGCGGCATCACTTCCAAAAGCGGCGGCGCCGATGTGTTAGAAGCTCTTGGCATCCGGATCGATCTTCCGCCCGCTGGTTTTCGCCACTGTATCCATACCGCCGGTGTGGGTTTTCTCTACGCGCCGAATTATCACCCGGCCTTCAAAGCCGTCGCAAATGTGCGCAAAAAACTCGCGGCTGGCGGCCACCGCAGCATTTTCAATCTCATCGGGCCGCTCCTCAATCCCGCCCGCCCCGAGTGCCAGCTGGTCGGCGTTTTCTCCCGCGAACACTGCCCCGCCTTCGCCGAAATCCTCCAGCGTCTCGGTCGCGATAGCGCTTGGGTAGTCTGTGGCTCCACCGCCGACGGACGCTCCGTGGATGAACTCAGCCTGATGGGCCCCACCCGGATTTGCAAAGCCGGCTCCTACCAGGATCTCGAGGATGAAGAGATCACTCCCGCAGACTTCGGCCTGAAAACCGCCAGACTTGAGGACCTTCAGGGCGGCGATGCGAAAGCGAACGCCAAAATCCTCGCAGACATCCTTTCGGGGAAGGAACTCGGCCCCAAACGGGACATCACCCTTCTCAACGCAGCAGCCGCGCTTGCTTGCGCCGGCCTTGCCGATCATATCGGCGATGCTCTGGAAATAGCCCGCGACACCATCTCCTCGGGCGCAGCGATGAACCACCTCGATTTACTGCAAAAAGCCTCTCAAAGTTTTTCCGGATGATCGCAAAACATGACCCCAAACACCCGGCTCGCGTAATTGTCCCGTAAAGGATTTTAAATATTCCGCTTGACGCATCAAATCCAGCCTCCTTCATTCCGCCCGCCCGTGTTTTTCGCGTGTGCCCAACTAATGGGTGAATTGTCTCTTCATAGTTAGCTTATAGCCGCTTTGCCCCATGCCTTCCCATAAATCTTCCGCAAAAAAATCCGCCGCCAAGTTACCGTCGAAAACCGTAACCAAATCCAAACCGGCAATTGCCCATAAAGCAGCTAAAGCAGCCAAACCGACTCCAGCTCCCGCCAAGAAAAAAGCTCCCGCGCCAAAGCCCGCACCCGCCGCTAAATCCAAGTCCGCGCCTAAAAAATCCGCGCCGCTTCAAAAAACACCAGCCAAGCAGGAAATTCCCAAAAAAGCAGCTGTTAGCAAGGAGCCCGTAAAAAAAGTTACTATCGAAAAGGAGCGGAATGCCAAGGTTGCAAAACCCCACTCCCCCCCGAAAATTGATGCCCTGGCGGCGGCACCCACTCCACCCGTCAAAGGCAAGAAAGGCGAAAAGCGCCGGATTGACACCCCTGAAATTCAGGAAAAAATTCGCGAACTCATCAAGCTCGCCAAGGAGCAGGAATATCTCACCTACGATGACATCAACGAGATTCTTCCCAATGACCTTGTCGACCCCGATGATGTCGAGGCGATCATGGAGCGCCTCCGCAACATGGAGTTCGATATCATCGATGCCTCCGAAGTGGACCGTTTCAAGGACAAGAAACGGGACGAAGGCGATGGAGACGAGGAAGATGTCAAGGCCGACCAAAAACTTGATATCCTTGACGACCCCGTCCGTATGTATCTCAAGCAAATGGGCCAAGTTCCCCTCCTTACCCGCGAGCAGGAGGTTGAGATTTCCAAACGCATCGAAGACGCCGAAATCGAAGTCTCAAAACACCTCCATCAATTCGGCTTCGTCGCCGATACATACCTTGAGCTTGCGGAAAAGCTCAACAAAGGCAAAGAGCGATTCGACCGAGTCATCCTCGATAAAAAAATCGAGTCCCGGGAGCGTTACATGAAAGGTCTCCCCAAGCTTTGCGACCAGCTCAAGCAACTCCACGAGGAAAACGACAACATTTTCCGCCAGCTCTCCGTTAAAAACCCGCGCGGCAAGAAAAAACTTGAAGAGCAATTCGAGAAAAACCTCGGATCAATGCACCGCATTTACGTGCGCTTCTACTACAAGCAGAAAATCGTTGAGGATTTTTGCGAGCAGATCGAGGAATACATCCAGAAATTCTGGAAATACTCACGCCGCCTGCAAACCCATCCGGACGACAAGGAATTCATCAGCAAAATGCGCGAAGTCCAGCAGCGCTCCTGGCTCAACGACAATACCTTCGAGGTAACTTATAAAAATCTCCGTCATTGGATGAAAGAGGCGCTCAAGGCGAAAACCGAGATGGTCGAGGCCAACCTTCGCCTCGTCATTTCCATCGCCAAAAAATACACCAACCGCGGCCTCTCGTTCCTCGACCTGATCCAGGAAGGCAACATGGGCCTGATGAAAGCGGTCGAGAAATTCGAATACCGCCGCGGCTACAAGTTTTCTACCTACGCCACTTGGTG
>JACMMB010000102.1 GCA_014379305.1 Akkermansiaceae bacterium | reverse complement strand
TGGGGCGGCAAAGCGTGGTTTGCTGATGGCTCATGCAGCGAATGCTGTGGGTTCGCTGGCTCTGGTCGCCGTGGATGGATTAGGGTCGGCGGGGCCGGCGGATATGCAGCTGATTTCGCCGCAGTCGATGGACTTTGGGAAGCACCCGAGAGAATTCGATTATCATAAAGGCAAGGCCGGGCGATTGGGAATTCTTGCCGGCTCGCCGCGCTATTCCGGGGCGGCGATTTTGACCGCGCTTGGAGCACTCCGGGCTGGAGCAGGGTTGATTACGCTCCATGCTCCGCGCGCCGCCTGTAATGCGATTCGATCCCGTTTACCAGTCGAGGTGATGCTGAAAGTCTGTGATGATCCTCGGGACATATTGGATGAAAGTTATGATGCATTGGTGGTAGGACCCGGATTGGGGCCGTGTCCCGATTCATTGGGGGCGGGGCTGAGAAACTTGATCGAATCGACTTTGATTCCCACGCTCATCGATGCGGATGGGCTGAACTTTGTCGCTAATGATTGCTCGATAAAACTGGATGAGAGGCATTTGCTGACTCCCCATCCGGGTGAGTTCAAGCGTTTGGCTCCGGATCTTGAAGGGCGATGCCGGGAGGAGGCGGCAAGGGCTTTTGTTCAACGCTGTCGGGCAACTCTTTTGCTGAAGGGGTGCAGGACCATCGTCGCAAAAGCAGGCCAGCCTCTGCGGATCAATTCCACAGGAACTCCAGCGATGTCGAATGGGGGGCAGGGTGATTTGCTATCCGGAGTGATCGGGGCATTGATGGCGGGGGGAATGCTTGCTTTCGATGCTGGGGCTTATGGAGCGTGGTTATGTGGACGGGCGGCAGAGCTTCATGTGGCTGCACACGGCGGCATAGCGACTGCGACTGACACTGCCTCACAACTTGGGCTCGCCTTCGGAAATTGGAGGACAGCGCAGCGCTGAGTTTCCCCGATCATTGCCAATCTTGACTTTATGGCGCAATTCCTGCAACTAGCTCGCTTGTGATTAATCGCACGCATTTGTTTATCTGGATAATTATATCAACCGGTTTTTTCCATGGTTCGAGCCATGCACAGACATGGGAGCGGGATGCGATGAGTTTCGAGCTGGTGGAAAGCCGCGCGCTTGATTTGGCCAACAAGCCATATGTCGCACCGGATAAGGAATCCTTGCCGGAATGGATGAAAAACCTCACCTATGACCAATATCGCGACATCCGCTTTGACCCGGAGAAAGCCTTGTGGGCGGATGACAAGATTGCATTCAGGGTGATGTTTTTCCACCCTGGTTACTTGTTCAGGGAGCCGGTGGCGATTAACGAGTTTACGGACACACATCGACAACGGGTGAGATTGGCGGAAGCATTTTTCAACTATGGCTCGCTGATCAAAAATCACGGAGAGCTGCCATCGGATGGAGGTTTTGCGGGTTTCCGGCTGCACGCGCCATTGAACGGAGCGGATTATTATGATGAGCTGGCTGTGTTTCAGGGAGCCAGCTATTGGCGTGCCCTTGGAAAAAACCAGCGCTATGGAATTTCAGCGAGGGGAGTGGCCGTTGATACCGGTGCCGAAGGGGTGCCGGAGGAGTTTCCGAGCTTCCGTGAATTTTGGCTGAAAAAACCGGTCGATGGCGAAAATTACGCAACCATCCTCGCGCTATTGGACGGGCCATCCTATTCGGGCGCATACTCATTCAACGTGCAGCCGGGGGATGACACGATCATGAATGTGAAGGCGGTGCTTTTCGCTCGAAAAGAAGTCAAACGTTTGGGGATTGCACCGATGTCCAGCATGTTTTGGTTCGGCGAAAATTCGCGTCGCAAGTTCGACGATTTCCGCCCGGAAGTGCATGATTCCGATGGTCTGGCGATCCGTATGGGCACGGGGGAACGGGTCTGGAGACCGATCACAAACGATACAGGAAACCTGGAATTCAGTTTCTTCGAGATGGAGAAGTGCGAGGGCTTTGGACTGCTGCAGCGCGACCGGCGTTTCAATGCATATGAAGACGGTGAGGCTGCGTATCATCAAAGGCCGTCGTTATGGATCGAGCCGACCTCGGATTGGGGTTCAGGCAGTGTGATGCTGATGGAAATTCCAACCGGAAATGAACTGGCGGATAATACCGTTGCCATGTGGCAACCTGCGAAAACGCCCAAGGCAGGCGAGAGGGTGGAATTCTCATACAAGCAACATTGGACCATGGCGGAAGATCCATCGCAGGCAGGTGGCCATGTCGTCGCGACCCGCACCGGGGTGCATGAATGGCAGGCGGATCAGAGGACGATGATTGTCGAGTTTGAAGGGAACAACCTTGTCGGAGAGGATGGTAAAATGCCGGAAGCCTTTGTGCAGCCAACAGGCGAGGCTGCGGAGAAAATTAAGATACAGGGAATAGCAGTGCAGCCAATGCCTGAGGGCAGGTTGCGTCTGGCTTTCCAAATCGCACCTGTTGAGGAGGGCGTGAAACTTGCCGCCGTAGGACCGGTAGAACTCCGCTGTGCCTTGAAACGAGGAGATGATTTCCTGTCAGAAACATGGGTTTACCGTATCAACCCCTAGAGACACTTCGCCCGTTAAGCGAGGCCGAGCTTGAGGAATGGGAGGAAGCCTATGCCGCCGTGGAGGCGTACTTAAGAGCATTGAGAATTCGCAATCGCCTGTTGGTTTCCGAGTTGGTGCGTGGAATTTTGTGGCGGGCTTCGGCGCGGAGAGCTGACGAGCCCGGCAAATCCGCCCGCGCTCTCGCGATGGAGGAAACCCTGCTTGAAATCGGAGATTGGACTCAGGAAGTTCTGGATGAGCCGCTGGAAAACAGACGTCTGGCAGCGCGTGGCAGGCTTGCGCTTTTGCTGGCGGGCATGCCGGATAAATGGCAGGGCGTATTCCTGACTCCCGCACCTTGGCCGCCCGCCTTTGTCGAAGCGATGCGGAGTTCATATTTAGCGGCCGGGCCACAATTCGCAGAGCTGACGATGTTGCCGAAGCCGCTGGAGTTGAATGCCATCGGAAGTGGTGCGGCGCAATGGTGGGAGACCATGGATCGTCGCCCGATTGTGCGTAAAATGTTTGCGGCGACTATCGTCAGTCTCATCGTCGCCATCGTGTGGTTTATTTTTTACGATTGATGGAAACGGGCGATACAGATCCGCGTCAATCCACGCCGACTTATTATAGCCGGAAGCGGTCGATGCTTCGCCGCCTGGTTTTTTTCGGAAGTGTCATCCTGTTCAATGTCGCGTGCGTTCTATGGATGGCTGATCTGTTCTGGAGATCGGGGCTGCATCGTGCGCACATTCCGCTGCTCGGGATATTTGCGATCCTGAACGGTCTTTTGACGCTCGGTTCATTTCATGCCCTGTTCGGGGCATTCGACATTTTGATGGGGCGGAAACGATCGGTAAGAATCACCAAACTGGCTGAGAACAATGAAGGCAGAATAGGAAGCCGTTATGCTGTGGTGATGCCGGTGTACAACGAGGACAGCGTGAAGTTTTGCGCGAGAATCGAGGCCATCTATCGCTCGATAGAGGCCACGGGTCATTTGGAGGATTTTGATTTTTTCATCCTCAGCGACACCCGCGATCTCAATCTATGGATACTCGAGGAAACGGCATGGACCAATCTTTGCCGCCGGCTCCAAGGTTTTGGAAAAATCTACTACAGGCGACGTAGATCCAACGAAAACCGCAAGGCGGGGAACATCGGGGATTTTGTCAGGACATGGGGTGGAGGATATGAGGCAATGCTGGTGCTGGATGCGGACAGTCTGATGAATGGCGCGGATATTGTCAAAATGGCCCGGGTGATGGAAGCGTATCCGCGCCTCGGAATCCTGCAGACAGCACCGAAACTGATCCGGGGTGTTTCTGTTTTCACCCGATTACAGCAGTTTGCGATGAGACTGTACGGGCCGTTGTTTATTCGCGGACTGAATTTCTGGCAGCTTGGCGGTGGGAGTTATTGGGGACACAATGCGATGATCAGGGTGAAGCCGTTTTCGGAGTTTTGCGAACTGCCTGCCTTACCAGGTAGGGAGCCGTTTGGCGGTAGAATATTGAGCCATGACTTCGTCGAGGCGGCGCTGATGGTATCCGAGGGTTGGGAGGTCTGGCTGGCTTGGGATATCGAGGGCACATACGAGGAAGCGCCGCCGACTCTGATTGATCATTTGAAAAGGGATCGCCGCTGGTGCCAGGGAAATCTCCAGCATTTGTGGCTGATTTTCGCGCGCAAGCTGCCGCTGACCGTGCGGATTCATCTCTTTATGGGGATCATGGCTTACCTGGGGAGTCCGCTTTGGTTTCTGTTCCTGATCATGGGAACATGGCTGGCTTGGGATTTCAGCATGAGTGAATTGAGCAGCCTGCCGTTTGAAAGCCAGGCCGAGAGGTGGTTTGGTATCGAAGGACAATTGCAGGGGTTGATTTTGATAATCACCGTGTTTTCACTTTTGTTTTTGCCAAAAGTTTTGGCAATTCTGGGAGCCATGTTGGTGCCAAGGATCCGGCGATCTTTCGGCGGAATCATGCCGCTGTTGGCGGGGGGGATATTGGAGACGATTGTATCGATGTTGCTGGCACCTTGCATCATGTTGGCTCACTCGCTGATGGTTCTCAGTATTATTCTCGGTCGTGCGGTGGGTTGGGGCAACCAGAGTCGGGAAACGGATGGAACCGCGTGGAGCGAAGCGTGCCGGTTTCATGCGGCACCGACATTGATCGGGCTGGCTTGGATTTTCATCGCCTTGCAGATCAGTGAGTCTTTCGCGCTCTGGATGGCACCGATTTTGTCGGGACTGATCCTGAGTATTCCGGTTTCCGTATGGACGAGTCGCGCGCGCTTTGGCCGTGCTTTGGCATCGCGGAAGATCCTGGCGACTCCCGAGGAACTCGATCAGCCACAAATCATTC
>JACMMB010000101.1 GCA_014379305.1 Akkermansiaceae bacterium | reverse complement strand
TGCTCAATGTGTGGCGAGTACATCGCAGGTGCGTCGATCGAGCACACCCGTTTGATTGGTGCATCCAGATAGTCGAACGCGTGATCTTGGATCAGCATTGCAACCATTGCGGAAACTCCACCGAAAGGCTTGGATTCATCGACCAGCACAACCCGGTTCGTTTTCATCACCGACTTAAGAATCGCTTCCTGGTCAAGGGGACGGATCGAACGCAGGTCGAGGACCTCGGCACTGATGCCGTGTTCGTTTTGAAGGATTTCCGCGGCCGCCAAGGCATGAATGACGGAACGCCCATGGGCGATTAGTGAAATATCGGAACCCTCGCGTTTGATTTCAGCCAATCCGAGCGGAACGACGTGGTCCCCGTCGGCAGGATCGGGAACTTCGCCGGTCGTGCCGTAGAGCAGGGTGTTCTCCATGACATAAACCGGGTCATTGTCACGGATGGCGGCCTTGATCAAGCCCTTGGCATCCGCAGGGGTCGCGGGAGCACACACTTTGAGCCCGGGAAAGGCGGCAAACAACCCCTCGGGAATGTGCGAGTGGGTCGCGCCAACTCCGGTGCCACCATTGGCCGGGCCGCGCACAACGATCGGACAGCTGCAGAGGCCACCCGACATGTAGCGGACACAGGCGGCATTGCTCACCAATTGGTCGAACGCCACCGAATGAAAGGACCAGAACATGAGTTCCATCACAGGGCGCACCCCGAGCATGGAAGCGCCGATGCCCATGCCGATGAATCCCGCCTCTGAAATCGGGGTATCGACGACACGCTTGTCGCCCCATTTTTTCCAGAGACCTTCGGTGACCTTGTAGGCTCCGTTGTATTGGGCGACCTCCTCGCCCATCAGGACGACATTCGGATCGCGTGCGAGTTCCTCATCGAGGCCTTCACGGAGGGCTTCGCGGTAAGTGAGAATGCGTGACATGGAAAGTTTTGGAAGGGAAGAGGATTCAGTCGTTGAAGAAATGACGCCCGATTTTGGAGGCGTGAGTGTTATTGTCGGTTTCCCAATAAACATCGGTGCTAATATCGGCGATCGTCGGTGCCCGCGACTCGTCGGCAAATTTAGCCGAAGCGGCAGCTTCGCTTTTCGCATCTTCATTGATTGTCTTGGCGAGCTCAGGCGTTAGGACTCCTTCTGTCAGAAGCTTCCGTTCGAAGACCATGATTGGGTCGTGATTGGTTTTGTAGTCCTCAATTTCCTCGGGAGTCCGGTATTTCTTATGGTTGGCGTCTGCAACGCTGTGGCCGTAATATCGATAAGTGTCGATCTCAAGGACTGTCGGCTTGTGCTCCTTGCGAGCTCGTTCCATCGCGATGTGAGCCTTCGCGCGGACCTCATAAATGTCAGATCCGTCCACGACATCCCATTCAATCGCATAAGCTTCAGCCCGTTGGGCAAGACAACCGTTGTAGGCGGAGGAACGCACCTGGGAAGTCCCCATGGAATAGCCATTATTTTCGATCACATAAACCACTGGAATGCCGAACAGGGAAGCGATGTTGAGCGATTCGTGGAATGCACCCTGGTTGACCGCCCCGTCGCCGAGGTAGCAAAGACAGCAGCCTTCCCGGCCGAGATATTTCAATCCATACGCAAGTCCCAGACCGAGCGGTGTCTGGCCGGCAACGATCCCATGGCCACCCCAGTAATTCTTGTCGGGTGCAAAGAAATGCATGGAACCTCCTTTGCCTTTGGAGCAGCCCGTTTGTTTCCCGAACATTTCCGCCATGCATTCATTCATGCCCATTCCAACCGCCAGAGCATGACCGTGGTCGCGGTAGGCGGTGATGAAATGATCGTCGGCACCACCTAACGAAATGGTTCCTACGGCGACGGATTCTTGCCCAATGTATAGGTGCAAAAACCCTGACATTTTGCCAGCGGAGTAGAATTTCGCAGCAGCGCTTTCGAACCGGCGGATGCGAACCATCTGAGTGTACAATTCGATTTTCCGCTCAGATGACAGAGATCGATTGATGGGAGAGCTGGCGAAATCGAGTTTAGGAGGGCTGTCGCTAATCATGATGGGCGAGGAGAAAGGGCGGTAAAAAGGAAATTACTCGGCTGGGAGCGGCTGAGATACGGAGCCTGTCGGCTTGGGGAGACGTAGCTGTGCACCCGCAAAGATTGCGGTGAAAAGCAGATTGGCTGCAGCCAAATTGCGCAGAAAAATCCAAGAGGGAAGAACTGAACCTGTAGGTCCGGTCCAAAGAGACTGCCATAGACCTTGAACGGACTTTTCATAGATTGGATCGCCCAACCAGGCTGCACCGTTGGTAATAAGATGAAACATTCCGGCAGCAGCTACAGAGCCCAGCAGCAAGACGGGCAGCCCCCGATTGGAAAGAACCATTCCCATGAAATAAACAGCGGTGAACGCAATGAGAGTCGTCGCGAAGATTGGGAAGTCACTGACAGATCCGTTTCCAAAAGGATACGTGATGGCCCAAATACCGATAGGGATGGCGAAGCCCCGCCAACCTGGGGCGAGTAAAGCGCCGCAAAAAAACAGCGCTGCCAGGGGTTGAAAATTCGGCTGTGAGTCAGGCAGGACACTTCCCATGATCCGAAAGGCAATGAGGAGTCCGACGATAAGACCTAGCGGGAGGTAGCGGTGCATGACGCGGAAGAATTGTTGATTTTCGGTAGCGCGGCTAGGCCAAAATCTCGCTCTGGAACAGGTTTTTTGTTTCTGCAGGGTGGCACGGTGGCTAAGTTTTTCGCAATGAACTGGGATCGATTGTTGCAGGCTGCGTGGCTGGCCCGGGAAGCTGCATACGCTCCTTATTCAAATTTTACGGTGGGCGCGGCCCTTTTGGCGAGCGATGGGAGAGTGTTTGTCGGCTGCAATGTAGAGAATATTTCATATGGTCTCACCAACTGCGCCGAGCGCGTTGCCATCGGGGCGGCGATTGCTGCTGGAGCTCGGGAGTTTCTAGGCATTGCCGTTGTAGCCGATACCGACGTGCCGATTTCTCCCTGTGGAGCTTGCCGCCAAGTTTTGGCAGAATTCGCTGTGCCCCGGGTCCAGATGGCCTGTCGGGGCGAAATGGTCGAGTTTCGCTTGGATGATCTTCTTCCTCGCGCATCGACAGGAATTTTGAACCGACCTCTTTAATTGTTCCACGTGGAACGACGCGATTCCGGACTTGAGCGGACCCGTGGCGGAACTACATTCGGGCCCTGGAAATGTTTCAATACCCCAAGGTCTATGATGTGATCGTGATAGGTGCAGGCCATGCAGGTATCGAGGCCGCATTGGCGGCTGCCAGATTGGGTGCCTCTGTGGCAGTCCTGACCCAAAATTTGGATACCATCGGGCAGATGTCATGCAACCCGGCGATCGGTGGGCTCGCCAAGGGGCACATCGTGCGCGAGATCGATGCTCTCGGCGGGGCCATGGGCCTCAATACGGATGCCACCGCGATTCAATGGC
>JACMMB010000100.1 GCA_014379305.1 Akkermansiaceae bacterium | reverse complement strand
CTTTTTCGTCCCAGATATTTTCACAAAACGATGATCCGCAAAACCCTGTGAATGATGCGGACCAGAACCAAAATCCGAAGAATAATCAAGGCGATCAGGAAGGTCTGCCTCGTTTCTGGCAGGCCAATCTGGGTGGAGGAAGTTACATTGTGGCATTGGATCGCATATCAACGGTGAGCCGCCATAAATATGTTCTGGATGGGACGCTGATCGTTGATGAAGTAACCGTCGATACGATTGGTCAGGCGATCGCCAGGTTCTACTTTATCACCCCTGTATCCTCCGGCGTGCCGGGAGCCGCCGCCTCGCAGGTCGCTGAGAAGGCACTCGGCCTCGTAGACAGCGCGGCTCGAACCATGGGCAGTGATTTGCAAAACATGGTCGTCAAAAAATATCCTTTAACGACCCATGCAAAGACCATCGAATATCGGCTGCTCGCCGAAAACCAGCTCAATGGTCTCTTTGAAAGCGTCAAGACAGCATGGCAGACCGGCAAGGGCAGGGTTTTCACGGGGCGCTGATTTCAGCACTCGTCATCCGGGACGCGAGCCATCAAGGTGCCCGCCATGACAGGCCAGGAAATCCGTGATGCCTTGGATCGGGCAGGAGTAGTCCCAAGCAAACAGCTCGGGCAGAACTTCCTTACCGACCCGAGCATGGCGCGCTGGATTGTTTCACAGCTGGAGATTTCAAATGAGGACACCGTTGTTGAGGTGGGGCCCGGCACCGGCTCGCTGACCGAACATCTGCTGGGAAAAGTGAAAAGGCTGATCCTGATAGAGTTCGATGCCCGACTTGCCGCCGCCCTACATGAGCGCTTCAAGGGCAAGGAGGACGTCGAGGTACATCATGCCGACGCTGCAAAATTCGACCGTCGGACGTTATTCAAGCACCGCCCGATCAAATTTCTGGGAAATTTACCGTATTCATCCGGCGGCGCGATTATGAAAAATTTACTGAGTCGTCCCCATCCGTTTTCACGGGCGGTGATCATGCTTCAGAAGGAAGTGATCGAACGGCTTGGCGCCACGCCCGGCACCAAGCTTTATGGCATCCTCAGTTTGCGGATGCAGGTGAACTGGCAGATCCAGACTCTCCGGGTGGTGCCGCCCGAGGCTTTTCATCCGCGACCGAATATCGACTCCGCAGTGGCCATACTTATCCCTCGTGATGAGACGAACGCTCCGGCTTTTGACGCCCGGTTATTTGACGAACTCGTTCGCAGGGGCTTCGCTCAACGGCGCAAGCAACTCAAGAAACAGCTTCCCGATTCGCCGCCTTGGGAAGAAGTTTCGGAGCAACTGAAACTTTCGCCCACGGTGCGTGGGGAGGAGTTGGATCTGGCGAAATGGATCGATCTCACAGTCGCGTATGACCAGCATCCACTTAAAAATCGCCCGCAAAACAATGATGAACTTTTCGATGTGGTTGATGCAAACGACAAGCTCATGGGAACGGCCACCCGGGGAGAAGTCCATGCGCAAAATCTGATTCATCGCGCGGTGCATGTCTTTGTATTGAATAAAAACGGCGACCTCTACCTACAGAAACGCTCCCTTCTCAAGGATAAGAACCCGGGTGTCTGGGACTCCAGCGTTTCCGGCCATCTGGATGCGGGGGAGGACTATCGTGAGGCGGCCACGCGCGAGCTTGGCGAGGAAATTGGCATTCAGAATACGGATACAAACAGTCTCAGCACCATTCTTTCCCTTCCACCATCGGAGGCAACCGGCTGGGAGCATATATATCTCTACCTGACCAAACATGATGGCCCGGTCCGGTATCCGGCATCGGAAATAGATTCCATGATGCCGTTTCCAATTGATGAAATCAAAGCGTGGGTGCTGGCCAGACCAGAAGATTTTTCCCCTGCTTTTGTGAGGATTTTTGAGGCCTTTTTGAAACAGCGTTAGGCGTTTACGAGGTGGATCGGCTTGCCGGCGATAAAGGCGCGGATGTTCTCCGCGGTCACCGACATAAGGCGTTGGCGGGCTTCGAATGCCGCCCATGCGATGTGGGGAGTGAGGGTGATGTTTTTGGCTTTCAATAAAGGGTTGCCTGGGAGAATGGGTTCGGCGGAAACGACATCACATGCCGCACCGGCCAAACGGTCGGAGTTTAGGGCATCCGCCAAAGCTTGTTCGTCGATGAGCTGGCCACGGGCCGTATTGATAAGGAAGGCGTTGGGTTTCATTTTTCCGATCGCAGCTTCACCGATCATGTGGTGATTTTCCGGGGACAGCGGGCAGTGGAGGGTGATGACATCGGATTGCCCCAGGATTTCATCGATGGTTGCCCATTGGAATGGAACACTGGTTTCCGAGGAGCGGCTGCGGGAATGGGCAAGAATGTTCATTTTGAATGCGGCGGCGAGTTCACCGACACGTTGCCCGATGCGTCCGAAGCCAATGATGCCGAGGGTTTTGCCGGCGAGCTCGCGGAAATATGGATTTTTCCAAAAGCAGAAATCGCTGGAGCTTTCCCATGCGCCTGCCATGACCAGCTCGCTGTGGAAGGCGGGGCGTTTGTAGAAATCAAGGATGAGGGAAAAAACAAATTCTGCGACTGCATCGGTGCCGTAGATCGGGACGTTGGAGACTGGGATGTTGGTCCTGGCTGCGTAGGCGGTATCGACGATGTTGTAGCCGGTGGCGAGGACGGCGATGAACTTAAGTTTGGGAAGTCGGGCAAGGGTTTCGGCTGTAAGCGGGGTTTTGTTGGTCAGGATGATTTCGGCTTCCCTGGAACGTTCGACGATGAGATCGGCGGATGTCCGGTCGTAAACGGTGAGATTGCCCAGGGATTCGATTTCGGACCAAGGGTTGTCCCCTGGATTGAGTGTGTGGCCGTCGAGGACTGTGATGTTCATGGGAAATTTCAGCTGGAATGAAAAAGCCGGGCTTCCAGAAGAAGACCGGCTATGGGAAAATGATTTTAGTTTGGATCAACTCTCAGTGGTCTCGCTGGATTCATCGACATTCGCGACTTTTTTAGCGGCTTTTTTTGCGGGAGCTTTCTTGGCGACCTTTTTCACGGCTTTTTTTGCAGCGGGCTTTTCGGCAGGAGCGGAAGCTGATTTCGGCGCGGCTTTCTTCACAGTGGCTTTCGGAAGAATTCCGCCAAGCTTGGCTTGCTCTTTTTTACGCTTGATATAATCCGTGCGACGACGGCGTTTGATGATTTTTTTAGATTGCTGGCCCATGGTTGCTGGCCATTGGCTAGGGCAGGGCGACGAACGTATCAAGCCGAATCTCCAATTCCTTTTCCCACCCGTGTTTGCCACCGAAGCCATACTGATCCGGAAAACCCGCCTGACGGACACCAGTTTGATCGTACATTGGTTCACCGAGGAGGAGGGTTTGGTGAAAACCGTAGTCAAGGGAGCTTTGCGGCCGAAAAGTATTTTTGCGGGAAAACTGGATTTATTTTTCTCGGGCGAAATCTCGGTTTTACGGGCTAGGCGGGGTGAGCTCCATATTCTGCGGGAGCTTGTGATCTCGAACTGGAGGCAGGGTTTGCGGAGGAACTATGAGTCGACTTTGATGGCCGGGTATTTTTGCCAATTGGTGGAGGCTGGCGTGGGGCTGGAGCATGCCGATGCGCCTATGCATGATTTATTGTCACGGGCGCTCGATCATCTGGATTGTAAGGAGCCAACCCTGCGGGCGATGTTCCATTTTGAGAAAGGATTGGCGGAGGTATTGGGGATAGCGGAAAACAAGAAATCGGCTGAAGCTACGCTTGGCGGGCATTTGGGCCAGCTACCGGCGTCGCGGAAACAATTGGTCGAGCGATTGGGGCCGCCCATGTGATTTCCGCTCGTCAAAGGTATTTCCTGCCGTATATCCTTTCACAAGCCTGCGTTCAACATGGATACCCCTACCGCCAATTTAATCCAAATCATGCAAGACAGAGTGGCGACTCTGCAAGAAGCAGGTGATCCGAACGAGGCTCTGCACGCTGCGACGGCGATGATCGACAAGTGTCAACAGATGCTCGGGCCCGATCTCGATACCATTGATGCGTTCGCCACGGCTTTGGAGCTGCGAACTCAGATTTTGCTCAAGCTCGGAAGAAACGAGGAGTCCGCCGAGGATGCAAAACAAGCAATCGATCAGTTGGACAATCGACCCGATCGACTCGCGCAGATGGGGCGGCTCCATGCTGTGCTCGGTGCGGCGTACGACGCGCAGGCACGACCTGACAAGGCGACCGAGAGTTGGAGGAAGGCGGTCGAGTATTTTGAAAAGCACGATCCGCCGTTGTCCCTGGATGTGGCGTCAATGGTGAACAATTTGGGTTTCCTGGCCAAAGCCAATGGGGATCTCGATACGGCTGAGGATCATTTTTTAAAGGCCTTGGAAATCATGCATGCAAATCTGGGACAGAAGCATGAGGAGACGGCAGCGGTTTCCAATAATCTCGGGGCGGTTTATCTTGCGGCAGGTTATCTGGAACAGGCCCGGGAAATGCACATGATGGCGCTGGAAACGCGTCGGGAGTTGTTTGGCGAGAGCCATCCGGACACGGCGCAATCGCATAACAATCTGGCGCTGGCCTTGCTGGAAACCGGCGACCGGGCTTGGGCGCGGCGGCATTTCGAAAAGGCCTTGGCGAGCTTCGAGTCGTTGGGCGTTGCTTATGCGGATGATCTGGAGGCGGTGGCCTCCAACTATTGCGACTTTCTAAAAGCCGAGGGTGAGGAAAATCTTTCCCAAGTAATCGCAGGACGGGTTCGGGAATTGTTGGAAACAAATTAGGAACAGTCTCAGCCTTGCTGAAAGCAGGTTTTTACTCGGCCTCCGGCGCGAGGCTTTTTATAATCGCATCCGTTTCGGCGGCTTTTTCTGTTTGATTGCCAGCGGAGTAGGCTTTTTGAAGTCTTTCCAAGGTTTCCAGGTCGTTGGGAAAATTGGCGAGGGCTTCGTTGTAAGCAGCGATGGCTTCCGTAGGCTGGTTCCTAGCCAAATAATAATCTCCAAGCCGCATGGCCATCGGAGTGAGGATGGCAGGCGGGCTAAGCATTGAAGTTGGCTTTTGACGGTCAGCGGCGGCACGGAACCAATTGAAGGCCGAGCCGTGCCCGGCGGGAGGGCCCGCAAGGGCGAGGCGACCACGAAGTTCGCTGGCGAGAACTTCCAGAGCTCTGAAGGAACGTATCCACTGGGAACGCTCACCAATGACGGCACCCATGGTCTGCCTTTTAGCCATAGCCTGGCCGTGGAAGGAAATGGCTTCAATGGTTTTGGAGGCCTCGTCCAGCACTCCGGTATCGAGTAGTCTCTGTGCTTCGATAGCTATTCTGAGGCCGTCCACCCACCAGTAGGAAAGCGATCTCGCGCGAATATCCTTACCCGCCTCGGGCGATGGCAAGGCGGCGAGTGCTTTTGCCGGATCGCCTTTATCGCTGCGTCTCAGGAGGATGCGCGCGGGCAGGGTCTGTGCCTCCCAGAGGATCTGGCGCGTACCGGAAGCAGCCAGTCGTTTCGGGTCCACCGAAGTGTTTGAAATTTTTTCCGCAGCCGCCAATGCATTGTCGAAGTCGCCCTTCGAAGCGAGGGCGACGACGCGATAACATTCGGATCTGACCCACTCACCGCAATCCGCAGGTGCGGCTTTGTTTTCCTTCATCCAAGTGGAAAACAGGGTGACGGCGCGTCCAAATGCGGAGGCGGCTTTGGCATGTTCACCGCAGCGCCACTCATAATGGCCGAGGAGATGGAAATACGGGGCGTAGTCGGGGACAAGTTGCGTCAGGCGGCGGGCGAGTTCGAGCGAGGGGCGTAGGTCGGGTGCTTCGGCGCGTATGAGCAGCAGGGCGTGGAGCGGGAGTGCGTTGTCTGGATTTTTTTCAATCAGAGTCTGTAGGCGTTGCTCGGATGACTCTTGGGTCGGAGTGATCGAACCGAGATCGTCATACCCGCCGCGGCCGAAGAGTGCTGCGAAAATCTCCGATTGGATCTCTCCGGGAAATTTATCGGCCACCTGACGATATGCCTTGGCAGCGCCGGCAGGCCCTTCTTCGAGATATTTGACAATTCCATAAGCAAAGCCGCGCTCGAGGTCAGTGCCTTTGCCCTCGCTGATGAGATGTAGAAGACGGTCGGTGGCGGCGATGCGGGCCTCGTCGGTTTCCGGTGATGGGGAGAGCAAACACATGACCATTCCCCAATGCGCCATCAGGCATTCCGGATCTTCCCGCATGGCGATCGCGAAATGCCTGCTCGCTTCGAACTCCCAGCCCCCGTGCAGATGATTGAGACCTTGAACCGTATGAAGTTGGGCCAGCTCATTGACTGTTGTGACGGCGGTAACCAGGCCTTTATGAAATGGGAATGGGGGAGGAGGACGGAGATTTTTGACTGACTCCGGGATACATTTATCCACGAATGTAATTTCAGTGGCGAGTGGCGGTTTCCCAGCCTCTTCCTGACTTAATCCAGTTAAGCATCCAATGAAAAACAAGAAAGAGGCGAGCAGCTTCGGCATGACCGAATGATGGGCCATGACCTATAAATTCCAATGGAAAATGTCGCTCGCCTGGAGGGAGAATTCTTGGCTACTT
>JACMMB010000099.1 GCA_014379305.1 Akkermansiaceae bacterium | reverse complement strand
TGAAAAGCACGCTGCCGATGCCTTCGCCATCTGCATTCAAGGCGGTGCCATACTCGCGGTCCTCGGCCTCTATTACAAACACGTCCTGAAAATGCTCATGGGCGTCCTTGGCCGCGATCCGGAGGGGCTCAAGCTCGCCATCGCCATCATCGTCGGCTTCCTCCCAGCCGCCGTGATCGGCTTCCTCCTCAACGATTGGATTGAAGCCAAACTCTTCTCCCTCTGGCCGATCATTTTCGCATGGGTCGCCGGCGGCATCGCCATACTCTATACCGTATCCTGGCGCAGGAAAAACCCACCCCGCGGAAATGGCCGCGACCTCCTGAAAATCACCTGGCAGATGGCGCTCTTTATCGGCCTGCTCCAATGCGTCGCCATGTGGCCCGGGACTTCGCGCTCGCTCATGACTATTGTGGGCGGTCTGCTCGTCGGCCTCTCCGTCAAGAGCGCCGTCGAATACTCCTTCCTCCTCGGCGTCCTCACCCTCACCGCAGCCACCTTTAAAAAAGCCGTTTGGAATATCGAAGGCGCAGGCGCTGACTATGACGTCTGGTTTGGCGGCACCAAGCTCATGTGGGAATCCTATGGCCCCTTCCCCCTCATCGCCGGCATCCTTGCCGCCACCATCTCCGCCGCCTTCGCCGTAAAATGGCTCGTCACCTATCTCCAGTCCCACGGACTCCAGATTTTCGGCCATTACCGCATCGCCATCGGCTGCATTGTCGGAATCCTCATTCTCACCGGCACCCTCCAAGCCTAGTCCTAACTCCATCATCAGTTTTCGGAAAAATGCATTCTTTCCTCGCTCCAGATTTTCACATCCGCTGGTCCTCCCTCACTGCGGAAACGATAGCGCCCTCCATCAATCACGCCCTCGCCGCTGCCAGGGAGGCCATCGAAACCATTTCCGCGCAGGATCCCGCCACCGCCTCCTATGCGAGCAGCTTCCTCGCTCTTGAGCTGGCGACCGAAACCCTGTCCCGCGGCTGGGGCCGCCTGGGCCACCTCGACTCCGTGTGCGACAACCCGGATCAACGCGAAGCTCTCAAAAAACTGCTCCCGTTGGTTTCCGAATTCCACTCCTCCATCTCACTCAACCCTCGCCTTTGGAATGTCCTGAAAACCGTCTCGCAAAGCCAGGAAATCCCCACCCTCTCAGAAATCCAGCAACGCCACGTTTCCGAAACCATCGAGGATTTCAAAATCGCCGGAGCCTTTCTCCCCGACGATAAAAAAGACCGCATCGCCGCCATCGCTTCAGAGCTCTCCCTCCTCACCAAACAATATTCCGAGCACGTCCTGGACTCCACCAACGCCTGGGAACTGATTGTCGAAGACGCGGAAAAACTCGCCGGCCTCCCGGACTCCGCCAAGGCCAACGCAGCGGCCAACGCCCGCGCCAAAGGCCTCGGAACCCCGGACTTTCCCGCCTACCGTTTCACCCTCCAGTCCCCGTCCATGCTGCCGGTCATGCAGCATGCCCATGACGGGGAACTGCGCAAAACCGTCTGGCAGGCGTCCACCCGCGTCGCTTCCGAGGCCCCTTTCGACAACTCCGATCTGGTTTGGAAAATCCTCAAACTCCGCCAGGAAAAAGCCGAAATTCTCGGCCACCTTTGTTTTGCCGATCTCACACTCCAACGTCGCATGGCCCGCAACGGCAATGCCGCGCTCACCTTTGTCGAGCAACTCCACGACCGCATCAAAAAACCTTTTCTCGCCGAAGCCGAACAGCTTTCCCGCTACAAAGCCTCGAAAACCGGCGCTCCCGCCGCCCCGCTCGAACCTTGGGAAACCGCCTACTACGCCGAGCTCCAGCGCAAGGAATTCTACGCCATCGACGATGAAACCCTGCGCCCTTATTTCCCGGTAAAAGGCGTCATGGATGGCATGTTCGAAATCGCCTCCAGACTCTTCGGCATCTCCATCACCCGGAGCGAAACAGTCCACTACGAATCCTCCGCCCTGCCCGATCCGGCAAATGACGGCGCCATCGAAACCTGGCACCCGGAAGTCACCTTCTTCGAGATCCGCGACTCGCAAACCGATCACCACCTCGGCTCCTTTTATGCCGATTGGCATCCCCGCGAGACCAAACGCGGCGGCGCGTGGATGAACTCCCTGCACATCGGCGAGCCCGGCCAGCCACACCTCGGCCTCATCATCGGCAACATGTCACCCCCCGTCGATGACATCCCCGCCCTGCTCACCCACAACGAAGTGGAAACCATTTTCCATGAATTCGGCCACCTTCTCCACGGACTCCTCAGCCAGGTCCCCGTCAAATCCCTCTCCGGCACCAGCGTCGCCTGGGACTTCGTCGAGCTCCCCTCCCAGATCATGGAAAATTTCTGCTGGGAAAGGCAGACCCTCGATCTCTTCGCGCGCCACTACCAAACGGGCCAGCCCATCCCCGATGACCTCTTTCAAAAAATGCTCGCCGCTAGAAACTACATGAGCGCCACCGCCTTCATGCGCCAGCTCGCCCTTGCCAAGCTCGACCTCGAGCTCCACGTCCACCTGGAAAAATATCTTGATCGGGACCTCGATGAAATCGATCGCGAAATCCTCGCCGACTACCGCTCCCCGGTCAAAACCGCCACCCCCTCCATCATCCGCCGCTTCAACCACCTCTTCAGCTCCCCCACCGGCTACGCCGCCGGCTACTACTCCTACAAATGGGCCGAAGTCCTCGATGCCGATGCCTTCACCCGCTTCCAGAAAGAAGGCATTCTCAATCCCGCCACCGGCCGCGACTTCCGCGAGCAAATCCTCTCCAAAGGAAACTCCGCCCCTGCCGAAATCCTCTTTGAAAACTTCATGTCCCGCCCCGCCGACCCAGCCCCGCTCCTCACCCGCGCCGGCCTCGCATGATGAAATCCTCTCCTCGAACTATGCCCCCGACCCCTAAAAAAATCCTCATCGCTTGCGGCGGCACCGGCGGCCACCTCTTCCCTGGCATCGCCGTCGCCGAGTCCCTCCTCGCCCAGGGCCACCAGCCCCTCCTACTCATTTCCCAGAAGAAAATCGACGCCCAGGCCGCCTCCAAATACCCCCACCTGGAATTTCAAACCGTCTCCGCCATTGCGAAGCCCCCGACCCTCTCCCCCAAAATGCTCCCCTTCCTGTGGGCCTTGCATCAATCCATCAGCACCTCCAAAAAAATCCTCCGCGCATTCCAAGCCGATGCCGTCCTCGGCATGGGCGGCTTCACCTCCCTGCCGCCCGTTTTCGCCGGCCATCGCCTCAAGCTCAAAACCTTCATTCACGATTCCAACGCCCGCCCCGGCCGCGCGAACATCCTCGCCGCCCGCTTCTGCAATCAAGTCCTCATCGGCCTCGAGCCCGCCGCCGCCTACTTCAAAAACAAACCCACCCTCACCACCGGCACCCCCGCCCGTCCCGAAATCCTCACCCTCCCATCCCGTGCCGAAGCCGCCGCCCGCTTCAGCCTCGATCCTGGAAAAACCACCCTCCTCGTCACCGGCGGCTCGCAAGGCTCCCTCCGCCTCAACCAGCTCATCGCCCATGCCGCCACCTACCTGCCTGCGGAAATCCAAATCCTCCACATCGCCGGCCCCGGCGATTACGACCGCATCAAGGAAGAGCACCCCACCCAGCGCCACGGCTACGAGCTCATCGGCTTCTGCGATCAAATGGCCTCCGCCTACGCCCTCGCCGATCTCGTCATCGCCCGCTCCGGAGCCTCCACCCTCACCGAAATTTCCCTCGCCCGCCTGCCATCCATCCTTGTCCCCTACCCCTATGCCGCGGACGACCACCAAACCGCCAACGCCAAGGTCTTCGCCACCGCCGGAGCCGCGCAACTCATCCAGGAAAAAGACCTTACCCCCGAGGCCCTCGCCAAAATCCTCTCCAGCCTCCTCACCAGCCCCGGCGCCCTCAAACAAATGGCCCAAGCCGCCCACTCCCTGGCCATCCCCGACGCCGCCGCCCGCGTCACCAAAGCCATCCTCGCCGGCTTGTAAAACATCCAGCGAACCCGCACCCCCCACCCAAGGAGCGGCGGATATCATCCGCCGTTACCAAAAAACCGTCCCGCCAGGCCCTCAGGTAAAGCGGTAAAGCAGTCAAAAGCTACGCTCGGAATTTTTGAAAATGTCACCATGCGCGGACTGACCCTGTTCACACTTGTTGGGCTTTCTGTTTCATTGTTTTGGCATGATATCCGATTTGGTCTCGTGCTTGAATTCATTCTCGGTGCGACACGCTGAAATGACCAAGCTCGCCGCACCAAGGCGCCCGTTATTCGGCCATTCGTCATTCAGCCATGTGCGAATCAAGTTCCATCCGCTTGCAGCTAAATAGTCACGAAACATTCTTCGGTTGCTGCTAAGAATCGGATACACCGTGATCTTCCAATTCGGCTCCAGTCGGCTTTGTGACCAACTGCAATTGGAAGTGGAATAGCTCCCCTGAATCTTCTGATACTCGAATCTCAAGACGGGAAATGAGGTCTGACTTAGGAGAAACGCTTGGTTCTTCCCGCCGTAAAATCCGATCTCAAGCGCCTCATATTGCGGAACTCCCGACAGTTCTCTTGAAAGCAACTCCGCTCCAACTGGATAAGACGTTCCTTTGGCCAGCGGTC
>JACMMB010000098.1 GCA_014379305.1 Akkermansiaceae bacterium | reverse complement strand
TGGTCATTGATTACTACGACGATCCCTGGCAAGGACATACCTGACTGCCTTGCCGGGATCGATTAACGGGACTTGGGTTGGGTAGCCGCTCTAGGGCAACATGACTGAGGGACATTCCTTCATCTCTCGGTATAACCGGAAGTGCACCTGCTCGCCGGATGACCTTCGGGTAATTTGCTCCATTGCCAACATGACCGGAGGCTAATCCCCGGCGGGGCAACGATCAGCGTTTTTTAACAATCGCCGCCTTCATCTTTTCCAGACCTTCGAGCATCCTCGTTCTCGGGCATCCGAAGTTGAACCTGACATAACCCGGCCAGCCGAATAACACCCCGTCGGAAAGAAAGAGACCGGCTTCCTGCTCGAAAAAGTTTGCCGGATTATCCACGCCCAGTTGCCTTGCATCGATCCAGGCCAGATACGTCGCTTCCGGCGAGTGGATGGAAAGTCCCTCGCATTCGTGATTGATGAATTTTACCAGGGTGTCGCGATTTTCCCTGAGGTATTCAATCAGTTCAAGCCGCCAGGACTCGCCGTCCTTGTATGCAGCCTCCGCCGCGTAGTATGCCAGCGCGTTGATCTCCGCCAGGGTGTGTCCCCTGGCGGCGGAGAATTTCCGCCGCACGGAGTCGTCGGGAATGATCGCAAATGCGTATCCCAGCCCGGCGATGTTCCAGGTCTTGCTGGGTGAAAGCATCGTGATCGACAGCTTCGCCAAGTGCGCGGGTAACTCCAATGCGGAGTAGTGCGGAGTGGCCTGCTCGTCGAAAATCAAATCGCAGTGAATTTCATCGGAAACCAAAATCATGCCGTGCCGCTCACAAAACTCCGCAAGCTTCACGATCTCCGCTTGGCTGAAGACCCGCCCCAGGGAGTTTTGCGGATTGCAAAGCAGAAAGATCCTCGTCCGCTCTGAAACCGCCTGCTCCATTTTTTCCCAGTCAAATTCCCAGCGATCGTTGATGAAAACGTGATCCACGGTCAGCAATTTCGCCCCGACGTCGCGATGCACGTTGAGAAATGGCGGATATACCGGCGTGCAGGTCATCAGTTCCGCCCCATCCTTACAGAAAGCCCTGGCCGCCAGGGAAAGGGCCGGGACGAGTCCCCCCAAATGGATTAAATGATCCTCATCCAGCTCGACTTTCCGGCGATTTCCGAGATACATGCGGATTGAATCGATCACTCCCCGGTGCGCTTGGGAGTAGCCGAAAATTCCATGGTCCACCCGCTGGTGCAGCGCCTGTAGAATCACCGGAGCCGAGACAAAATCCATGTCCGCGACCCAGAACGGATCCAGGGCCGGCTTGCGGTCGTATTTGATACTGCCCGTTGCGCGTCTTCTCACTACCGTATCGAAGTCAAAAATCATCCTGGCGGAAAAGTGCATTTCGGGGCGGTGATTTGCAACAGCCAAGCTGGAGGGGGAAAAGGAAGCAACTGTCGGTGAAATCCGAAGCGAACGCAGATTGTCCGCCGGCTGGTGAGAAAACTGCTGGAGTTAAAACGTAGGTCTGCCAGATTGCTGCAACTGTGAAAGACGCCAAGGCGTTGGTTTGAATGATGTCAAAAGTTCCAATTGATCGCCGAAATGAGATTCCCGAGAGCTTGAGAAAGCAATTGGGAGAGTTTCAGCATCAGTTGTGGCGGCGGAAGGTGATGGAGGCGGTCGCGGCAGGACTGATCGGACTACTGGTTTCGTTTTTACTGATCTTCGGATTGGACCGGGTTTGGCAGACTCCGGGATGGGCGCGATTGGCCATTTTATTGGGTGGAGTGTCGTTGTTCGCGGGGTTTGCGCCTTATTGGTTGCATCGCTGGGTATGGGGACATCGGCATGAAGGGCAATTGGCGCGGCTGATTTCAAAGCGATTCCCGGGCTTGGGTGACCGTTTGCTGGGAGTGATCGAGCTTCAGGAACAGGAGGAAGCCAATGATTCGCTTTCGCCCAGACTGCGTGCCGCGGCGATGGAGGTCGTTGCAGGTGAGGCGGGAAAAAGGGATTTGAGAACGGCTCTGCCTGCGGCGCAGCATCGCAAATGGGCGCTGGCGGCGATTTTCCTCATGGCTGTCGTGGCGACCGCATTCGTGGTGACACCGAAGGCGGGTCTGAATGCTCTGGCGAGGTGGTTGATGCCATTTTCCGCAGTTGAAAGATATACTTTCACACAACTTGAAACGCCGCCCCGATACCTGGCAGTTCCCTTCGGCGAGGCTTTCGAGGTTTCGCTCAAGCTTGCAGGCGCCTCCGAGCAAAAGCCGGTTGCGGCAATGGCCCAGTATGGTTTGCAGCCGGAGTTGAGCGCGAATTTGACAGGGAAAAACTATGTTTTCCGTTTCCCGGGCCAGCAGGAGCCGGGGACCGTCATTTTCCGCGTGGGTGACTTGCGGCATAGTCTGAGAGTCGAGCCAATGCAGCGGCCCAATGTCGAGGTGATGCGGGTGAAGGTGAAATCACCCGACTACATGAAGATCGCCGACATGAGTTTGGAAATGACAACCGGCGAGGTCAGTGCGGTGGAGGGCAGCGAGCTGGTTTTCGAAATGGAGATGAATCGACCTCTGCGCTCGGGATTTTACGGGCCGGGCAAGGCTTCAGGGGAAATGGCAAAAGAGGAAGTTCTCGAGCCGATTGATGGACAGCTTGAGGTGTCCGGTCGCAAGGTGGTGACCCAGGCCATACGGATCGGAGCGGTGCCATTCGAGCTGCCTTTTTCTTGGGTCGACCGCAAGGGACTTTCGGGGGGTGCCGATTTCAAGCTGCGGGTGAATGCGGTGAAAGATGCTCCGCCTGTGGCCTACATGCAGGGATTGGAAAGGCAGAAGGCGATTTTACCGGAGGAGTCGGTGGACTTCGAAATATTGGGTGAGGATGATTTCGGGCTTAAACAGATCGGAATTGAATGGGAAAGTTTTGCCTCAATGGGTGAGAAGGAGCCTGCGGTTAAAGGGGAGCTGATCATGGGGAAAGGTGGACCTGAAGAACGGCGAATGATGAAGCCGGTGGTGTTCTCGCCGGCGGCGTTCGGACTGGCGCCGCAAAAGCTGGTATTGCGTTCCTTCTCGGAGGATTTTTTCCCAGAAAGAGGCCGGGTTTATTCGGAGCCGGTGCTGATCTATGTGCCGACCCGCGAGGAGCATGCGCAGCTTTTGAAAAGCCAGTTTGATCGGGCGATCAGTGAACTGGAGGACCTTTCGCGGAAAGAATTGAATCTTCTGGATGAGAATCAGCGGCTCGAAAGGCTGGAGGCGGACGACTTGCAGAAAGAGGAGAATCAGAAGCGCCTGGATAGCCAGGAGCTGGCGGAAGCGGAAAACACCCAACGGATGGCCGAGCTCAAGGAAAGGATGGAGGATGTGATGAAAGGGGCGGCCAGAAACGGGGACATCGACAAGGAAACACTCAAGAAAATGGCCGAAGCGTTGAAATCGATGCAGGAACTTGCGGAAAAGGATATGCCGGAGGTGCGTGATCAGCTCGGAGAAGCCCAGGAGCAGTCGAATACCCCGGAAAAGAGCAAGCAGGATGTGGCGGAGGCGGTCGAAAATCAGAAAAAGGTGGTGGAGAAAATCAAGAAGGCACTGGATCAGGCGAACGATGCCAACAAGCGGTTTGAGGCGAGTACCTTTGTGAGCCGCTTGAAAAAAGCAGCCTCAGAGCAAAGCGGGATTGCAGGAAATTTGATCGAAAGTTTTTCCAAAATACTCGGCGTGCGGGAGGATGAGGTGGATCCGAGCGATCAGCGGCGGCTTGCAGACGCCCAGCGGCAACAGATGCTGACGGCAGCGGATGTCCGTTGGATCCAGGAGGATCTCGGACATTATCATGCGCGGACGTCGGAACCGTCATTCAAGGATATCCTTGATAAAATGCGCGAATCCATGATCGATCTCGGGATGGAGGATGTGCGCGTCAAGCTACAGGCAAATCATTCATTCACCGCGACGGAGGGCGCGAAAAAGTGGGCGGACAAGCTGTCCGAGTGGGCAAGAATTCTGGGCGACGAAATGGACAAAAGCGGGGGTGGAGGTGGCGGCGGTGATGGCCCGAGTCCGGAGGATGAGGATTTCGAATTCATGCTCCGGGTGATGAAAATGATCCAGCAGCAGCAGGATTTGAGAGCGAGGACGAGGGTTCTGGAGCAACTGAGGCGAGATGGAGGCGCTTCCGCCCAACTGATCCAATGAAATCATTCCGTATAACATTTTTTCTGATGTGCAGTGCGGTTTGTGCATGTGCGGATGAAATCCCGGATACGGAATCCATTATGTTGAAGCATGCGCAAGGTTCCGGGAAGCTGGCGGATGAACAGGATGAGCTTTCTGCGGATGTGCAGCAATTGGTGCTGGAACAGACGGTGCCGCAAGTCATCAAGTTACTCGATGAGGTGGAGGTCATCATGGACGAAACCACCGATTACCTGACGGATCGCGATACTGGCGGGAAAACCATCGCGGCGCAGACGGAGATCATTGAAAAAATCCACCAGGCGGCAAAAGCGAAGCAGGATCAGCAGGGGAGTGGCGATGCGAGCGGCGCGATGATGGAAATGATGGAGCGGATGATGGGCAAAAAAGCCGGTCAAGGTGAGGGCAAGAAACCTTCGCAACCGGGCGATAAATCAGGACAGGGGCAAACCGGCGATTCCGATTCCGACAATACGGAAAACAATGGTATCAACACCGGTGTTGAGGAAGAGCGGAAGATTCCAAAGGCTGCGGGCAATGCCGGTAAAAGCCTGCCGACCGAATTTCAAGAGGCGCTTGATGCATACAACCGGGGTTTGGAGGGAAAGAGCAATTAGATGTGGCGGAAAATTTCATATGGATTTCTCGGCGCGGCATCGCTGGCGACGGCATGCGCGCAGGATCTGTTGAATCGGCAGGACGACAAAATTCCCGCACAGGTTGAGCTGATTTATGAACGGGGCTTGCGATATCTGGCGGATCGGCAATCCGAGGAAGGTTTCTGGAGCGACAACGCGGGCGCCGAGCCGGGAGTCGTCGGCTTGTGCGTGGCATCGTTTCTCGCCCACGGGGAGGATCCCAACAACGGGCCGTACGCGGAAGTGATCCGACGCGGGATCGATTATATCATTTCAAAACAAAGCTCGGTGAATGGATATATCGGATCGAGCATGTATAACCACGCCTTTGCGACAAAGGCATTGGCAGAGGCATACGGAGTCATCGAGCATCCCAAAATCGCCGCCGCGTTAAAGGAAGCCGTGGAGTTGATTTTGAGTTCGCAGAAACGGAATCGTTTCGGTGCGTGGCGTTACACTCCGGATAGCAGGGATGCGGATACGACGGTTACGGGCTGTCAAATCGTCAGCCTTTTCGCCGCCAGAAACGCGGGCATATCAGTGCCTGACGAGGCGATTAAAAAAGGTCTTTCGTATCTTTCGAGCTGCCGCGGTAGCGATGGATCATACGGCTACACTTCCTCGGCAGGGGGCAAGCCGACACTGACCGCGATCGGATCGCTGACTCTGTCTTTAGCCAAGGAAAGGGAGTCCAAGGGTTATCAGGCGAGTTTGGAATATCTGAAAAAGAATCTGGATTTCCGGGATCGATATTATCCGTATTATTACGAGTATTACATGTCACAGGCCCTGTTTCATGCGGATCAGGAGGTGTGGGGTGAATGGAACACCCGCAACATCCGCTATCTTGGAACAATCCAGGCTGCGGACGGTTCTTTTCCAGGAAACCAAGGGCCCGCATTCAGTACAGCCGGAGCTTTGTTATCGCTCGCTTTGAATTATCGCTATCTGCCAATCTACGAAAAATGAGGATTCCACCGATCATTGCCGTTTTACTAGCGACGCCCTGCATGGGAGCGACCGAAAGAGCGGATTTGCTGCGTTTCGGGAATGGCGACCAACTGCATGGTGAGTTCACCGGAATTGCGGATGGGCCATCGGTCCTCTGGAAGCGTGAGGATATTAAAGATGCGGTGAGCTTCAAGTCATCCGAGTTGCGGCAGATTATTTTACAGGATGGCAGGCCCTCGAAGTCATTGGAAAACCTGTCCCACGTAGGCATGGTCAACGGCGATCGCATCCCGGGAATCGTCCGTGAAATGGATGAAAAAAACGTGATGCTGGAAACTGAATTTGGCGGAATGCTGGCGCTTCCGCGCAATAAAGTCGGCCTGCTGGCTCCGAGTCCATTGGGCGGGCGGGTGATCTATCACGGTCCGTTTGACAAGGACGACTGGATGATGCTGCACAATGATTATCCGGATGGCCTGCCTGAGGCGAAGGATAAGAAGGAGGATTCCGGGAAGCTTCCGCAGTGGAATTTTTCCGGATCCGCCTGGTATTGGCAGGATCAAGGAACGGGCACCGCACTGGTCAGGAAGGGCGGAATGCCGGATCGGGCGATTATTCAGTTTGAGATGGCTTGGAAAAACAGGCTGTCGATAGCGATCGGATTCCACTCGGATTTCTCAAAGCCTGGTGGTGACGAAGCGGAGGGCGGGGAAATTGCCGGGAACAATCCCGTTCATCCCGCTTCCTTGCCGGGTTTATTCG
>JACMMB010000097.1 GCA_014379305.1 Akkermansiaceae bacterium | reverse complement strand
TCGCCGGTGAATCCTTCGTGGAGCGTCCCACCCCAAAACTGCGTGCGCGAGGACTTGAAAGTCACCCACGTTCCATCGTGCTCCGGAATGGCAGGCCCCCATTCACCGGGATTGCCATCCATGACGAAAGGCCCCCGCGCCATCCCGAACGGCTCGACGGATTTCACCACCGGTGCGGTTTGTTCCACAGCCCAAACCGGCATACAAGAAACCAAACCCAGTAAAAAAATCCCCGCCGACAGAAAGGTACGGGGAGGTGGGAGGCGGCGGAAAATCGAAAAATTTGGCAAATCCATAGTTATCGCGTTTTTGAAAATGTTATAAGGCGTAGTCTTCATTTCTAGCAAAAGTTTAAACATTCAACTTGCGCTCAGCTGTATTGAGTTGCGGTCGCTAATAATGAGTTCGGCGCAGTGTTTACATTTCACCTCGAGACGTTAGCCTGCGATTAGCATGGAGGCTGGAATTAAGCAAAAGCTGGATGATTTCATACGGCGCAAGCGTTTGCGGCGGACCGTGCAGAGGGAACAGATCGTCGATGTGGTTTTCTCCCGAGACGAGCATTTCACCGCCGAGGAGTTGTTCGAGCGGGTGCGCAAGGTGGATGGTGAGACTTCCCGGGCGACCGTTTACCGGACTCTGGGATTGCTGGTTGAGGCGGATTTGCTCCGCCAGATCGACCTCGGGGAAAGCCAGATCAGCTACGATCCCAATTTTCACGACAAGCCGTCCCATAATCATCTGGTCTGCATTGATTGCGGGCGCGTCGTTGAGTTCGAGGACGCCCATGTGGACATTCAGACGGATTGTGTAACCCGCCGCCTTGGGTTCAAGACCGTCCGGCAATCAATCAAAATAGAAGTGAACTGCGAGCAACTCCGGCTCAAAGGCCGCTGCCCCAGTCTGATCGCCACCCGCCTCACGGGAAAACGCCTGCGCCGGAAACGCTGATGGGCTTTCTCAAACCGAAGTTCCAGAAGTCCGCAATCACTGCGAAGGAGAATTTCCGTGCATCGCTCGGGGCTTGGTTTTCCTCGGAAGGAAAAGATTTTCCCTGGCGGAATACCCGCGATCCATACGCCATTTTGGTTTCAGAAGTGATGTTGCAGCAAACGCAGATCGCCACGGTTCTGGGCAAGGGTTACTATGTCCGTTTTCTGGAAAAATTCCCTGACATCCGGAGTCTCGCAAATGCGGAGGACGAGAGTTTGCTCAAAGCCTGGGAGGGGCTGGGTTATTATAGAAGGGCCAGGATGATTCGGGAAACCGCGCGAGCCATTCTGGAAATTCACGGGGGCGTTTTCCCTGAGAAAGAGGCGGAATTATTAGAACTGCCTGGAATAGGGCACTACACGGCTGCGGCTTTGCGGGCCTTCGCATTTGATCGGGTTTCCGGCCTCGTTGATGGAAATGTTTCGCGGGTGTTGTCACGACTGATGGACGATTACAGGTGCGTCGATGCTACAATCACAATGCGGGCGCAGCGCCTCCGGGCAGAGAAACTCTGCGATCCGGAACATCCAAGGCGGCATCATTATGCGATGATGGAACTCGGCCAAACCATTTGCAGACCCGGCATACCCCACTGCGAAATCTGCCCCGTCAGCGGATTTTGCAAGACCCGGACACCGGAAAAATTGCCTGTAAAAAAGCCGCGGACAAAGACGACCGAGGTCAGTGAATACGCAATATGGGCACGCGATGATGCGGGGCGCGTCCTGCTCCATCACGAATCGGGAAACAGGCGCAATGGTCTCTGGAAACTTCCTCTCAGAACGCCGGAACAATGCTCTCCGCTGAAGCATGTCACGAATGAGACATATGCCATCACTCGATATAAAGTGAGGTTGGCAATCTACCTTTCGGACCCGGAACGAGAGTCCGATATGCAATCAGGAGATCAATGGATCGCAGCCGGGCGTTTGCATGACATGCCGATGGCCGCCCCGTTTAGAAGGGTGGTCGAGCGATTGTTACCGGATTTTTGAAATCGGATGTGACGCCAGCCCGTAGTTGTGGTTGTCTATGCGCGAATGGATAGCTTTTTACTCAAATTGACTGGCTTGCTTCTTGGACTTCTATCGTTCGCGTGTTCATCCATGGCCCCTCCCCCGCCCAGCCCGGATGTGCCAGGTGACATGGCAAAACAAATTGTCAGTGAACGACTCTCTGCGGTCGTCGTGACCAGCCGGAATGAACTGGGAAGCTGGGTCAACCAACGCTTCGCGATTTCAAAAGCTCCCGACGATGCCGACGGCGGCTCGGCGGCGCCGATTTCCGAGGACGGCTATTTCATTACCGCGGATCATGTGCTCGCAAGGGCGGATGGTAGAAATGTTTTTGTCATTTACGGACGCGGCGGGCGAATTCTCACCAGCAAGGCGCGGGTCGTCTGGCGCTCCTACTCGGATGATCTCGCCCTGCTGCACATTCCGCAGAAAACCCCGTTCTTTTACCAGTGGACCCCGGCCACCCGCTGGCTCTCCCCGGGCCACGGAATCATTCATGGCGGCATGGCCACCGGGTTCCGTAGCTCGCCGGGAAAACTTCGTACTCCCCTGTCCCCGGAAAGCGGGTTTACCGGAAATAGGAAATTCAAAATCGACATGCCCCTCCAACCTGGCGATAGCGGCGGGCCGGTCGTGGATGCTTTTGGAAAACTTGTCGGGATCAACTCCGCAGTCGAATTCCTCATCCCTCTGGAAACGGCGATCTTCATCGATTCAGAAGGTAATCGTCCGAACATTGGGAAAATCACCTCGATTATTCAAAAAGATCGAAATCGTCAAAATTTCCGCTAGGTTGCCAGATGTTTCGATACCGATTCCTCCCGATCCTGATAGCATCCGTTGGGATATCCTGCTCTCCGTCCGGCGATACCGGGTTCATTCGTAGAACGACCGCAGCCGCCAACGACCATATCATGCTCGTGCGCCGGGAGCCACGGACTTTCGGTTACCAGCGTCTCTCCGCTCTTGCCCAGGTCTATCCTGATCTTGGAACTTTTCTCCAACAGCAGAAGGTTCCCGATTTCCTTGCGGAAACCAATAAGAGTGGAAGCCGCTATCTTATTCTATATTACCTCCAGTCCCGCAAGGCATACGCCTGCCGCAGCGCGGTGACAAAATCGCGCCAAGTCGAATTCTCCGGCCCGTATCCGATTACCAATAACGAATTCAAGACCCTGAGCAAGCTGCGTCAAAAAGCAGAAGGGCAATCAGGAAGTTGAGGACATGATTTTTTCCTCCATATGAATTAATCCCTTGCTTCCGTAGATACGGATTCTACCTTTCCAGAACCTTAGACGACTTCGTTTAAGGGAATTAAAACGGGCAAGTCGCCCAAATAAAAAACCAAACCCATAAATAATACAAAAATATGAAAATGAATCAAAATCACAGACGCGGTTTCACCTTGGTGGAACTACTCGTCGTTATCGTCATCATCGCCTCACTGGTGGGTCTAACG
>JACMMB010000096.1 GCA_014379305.1 Akkermansiaceae bacterium | reverse complement strand
GGTATTCGACCTCTGGCAACACCGTTTCCAACACCATTCCCATCGCACTCCATCACGCAGTGAAAGAAGGTAAGATTCAACTGGGAGACACCCTCATGCTCGTTGGTTTCGGGGTAGGTCTTTCATGGGGTGCTTGCCTAGCCCGGTTCTAGCTGGTTGCTACCTAAATGAATCGTTTTGTCACATCCCGCCTCGCCCCCTCACATCGCGCCACCTTGGAGCGCATCTTTTTTTTCCATCCCGAGCAATCGGTTTTCAGGGAGGTGTTGGTTAACCACATTGGCAACTACGGCTCGCCGCAAATTGTGGAAGTAGACAATCTGCTCACGATTAATGTCCCATCACTTCCGGGTGCACAAACCCTGTATGCGATCGAGCGGCTAGATACGGGTGACAAACTCCTCGGTGTGATGGTGATTCACCGTACCAACCGTTTCTTGTTGGAAATGCATCATATCGCCATCGACCCCGAAATCACCCACTGGTCGAAGCAGGGGGATTTTTCCGTCGCGGCGCTTTTGATCGATGAACTGTGCAGGATTGGTCGTCGTGTCCAGGGAATCGAAAAAGTCCGGTTGGCATACCGACGCGGAGAGATCACACTGTGAAAATGGGCGATAACCCGTAACGATACCCAAAAACTTCTCTTCCAACCAAAGCATGAAAACCTTGTTGAATTCCAGTGACTATCTGAGTCCAGAAATTTACGAGGCGGAGCAAACCGCAATTTTCCGCAGCACTTGGCAATTCGTCGGCTATGGACACCAGCTTTCCGAAAACGACGCCTGGATCACCGCGGAGATCGGGGGAATAGCGATCTTCGTACAGAATTGTGACGGTGAATTGAAGGGCTTCGTCAACTCGTGTTCACATCGCTTCAGCCGTTTGCGGGTTGGTGAATCCGGCAAAGGATGTATCCAATGCCCATACCACGGTTGGCGTTACAATCGAGACGGCTTTCCATCTGCCATTCCATCCAAGCCTCGTTTTGAAGATCTAAGTCCAGAACGACTGAGGGAACTGCGGCTGGATACCGTGATGGTGGACAGCATTGGCCCGTTCATTTTTGCCTGTCTCAATCCCGGCGTGCGGCCTGCCAGAGACTGTTTCGAGGGGATCGCCCACCACATCGAGAACATAGGATCAGCACTTGGGCCAGCAATCGGCGTGGTGGATATCGAGATCTCCGCCAATTGGAAACTAGTAGTCGAAAACACCCTCGAAGGCTATCACCTCCCGTGGGTCCATGGGGATACTTTCGGTAAACTCGACATGGGCTACCCAGTGTTCGAAGTCATCGGAAATCAGGCTACTAGTTATGCTCCGGTGAGCCGTGCTACTCTAGATGGTTTCGCCAAAATCAACCGCCGCTTTCAGAACCGTCCTTATCACAATGAAGGTTATTTCCATACAGTGGCATTTCCCGCGTTTGGACTCGGAACTCTTTACGGGATGACCTTCGCTGTCCAGCGCTTCATTCCGATGGCACCCGAGCGAACAAGGTTACAGGTTGATCTGTTTGGAACGAAGCTGGACGGAACTATCGACGGTATCAACTCCAGTATTTTGAACCATTTTTATGCGATGTCCGTGGAATTCAGCCGTAAAGTCTGTTTGGAGGATCTTGGCATCGTTGAACTTCAGCAGCAGGGCATCCGCGCTAGGAAACAAGGCGGAATCCTTTCCTACGAAGAGCAGCGCATCGTAGGGTTCCAGTGCGCATATCTCCATCTCATGACCTCGGCTCCGACGGTCTGCAATGAGACGACTCCCTGCCGCCACTCAAATACGCCTATTTTATGAAAGACCGTTTATTGATCGTGAGTGCTGGCGATTTTGGCCGGGAAGTATTGTGCTGGGCACTTCAAGTCCCAGAAAGGTGTCGCTCATGGGAGGTCGGTGGTTTCCTAGACAATCGCCCCAACCTGCTAGACGATATGAATCTTCCCGTGGGTATTGTGGGAAATCCGGAGACTTTTCTTCACGGGGAGCACGATGTTCTTGTGATCGCCGTGGGAAGCCCGATTGAAAGGAAAAAATTGGCGGTGATGCTCAAATCGAAGGGGGCGCGTTTCGCGTCCATTGTGCATCCTTCGGTGATCATGGGATTGAACAACCAATGGGGCGAAGGCTGTATTTTTTGCCCCGGCGTGGTCATCAATACCAACGTGACCATCGGAAACCATGTCATCTTCAATTCGCAATCGGGAGCGGGCCACGATGTCGTCGTTGGCGACTATTGCACCATGAGCGGCGCGGTGGACCTTACGGGTCATGTACGACTGGGTGAGGGGGTGATGTGCGGCTCCCACGCATCCGTGACCCCCGGCTCCAAGGTCGGTGACTACGCCGTAATTGGAGCGGGAAGCGTTGTCCTGCGCCGAGTTTCACCCTATACGACCGTCATGGGTGTCCCCGCGAAAGAGGTCTGGAAGTCGACTCCACCTAGCATCGAGCAAGCTTGATTTTGGGGTCCATCTTGCTGCCACTCGCCGACCAAAAATTATTCTTTGCGGTGGGGGAAACCACAATTCTTTGCCTTTCCTCTTGTCGTTTGACATTACCATTTCTCTCCACATGAACGTTACGCCAGATGACTCTGCAAGGAAGCCAGAATTTGACACGCCGCTTCACGTCGGACGCCCGAACATTGCGAACCGTGAGAAGTTCATGGAGCGCGTGGCCGGTATCCTTGATCGTCGCTGGCTGTCAAACAACGGCCCGGTCGTACAGGAGTTCGAAGCTGGGATCGCCTCTTATCTCGGCGTGAAACACTGCATCTGCGTCTGCAACGCCACCATCGGCCTCGAAATTGCCATCCGGGCGGCGGGATTGACTGGCGAGGTGATCGTTCCTTCCTACACGTTCGTCGCCACCGCTCACGCCTTGCAATGGCAGGAGATCACTCCGGTCTTCGCCGACATGAAGGCTTCCACCCACAACATTGATCCAGACCAGATCGAACGCCACATCACCCCGCGCACATCCGCCATCATCGGAACCCATGTCTGGGGCAGGCCCTGCGAGGTGGACGCGCTCGC
>JACMMB010000095.1 GCA_014379305.1 Akkermansiaceae bacterium | reverse complement strand
GGGTCGGAGCGCTTGCCGATCTGGACCATTTTGGGCTGATACTGGAAGCGTCGGGCGAGAGACTCGACTTCCTTGGGGAAGGTGGCTGAGAACATGAGGGTCTGGCGGCGCTTGGGTAAATGACCGGCGATTTTCTCGATATCGGGCAGGAAGCCCATGTGGAGCATGCGGTCGGCTTCATCGAGGATGAGCATTTCGAGCGGCTGGAAGTCGATCTTCTGGCGGTCGATGAGATCGATCAATCGGCCGGGGGTGGCGACGATGATGTTGACGCCTTTGCGGAGGGATTTGATTTGAGCCTCCTCATCGACTCCGCCGTAGATGGCGGCGACGCGGATGGGGAGGTGTCGCCCGTAAGCGCGGATGTTTTCCATGATCTGGACGGCGAGCTCGCGGGTGGGGGCGAGGATGAGGGCCTTGGTGCCGCGGAGCTGGCTCTCGCGGTGGGCCAAGGAAAGGCGGTGGAGCATCGGCAGGACGAAGGCGGCGGTTTTCCCGGTGCCGGTCTGGGCGATGGCGATGAGGTCGCCGCCCTGCATGACCTTGGGAATGGCGGCGGTCTGGATGGGGGTCGGGCGGGTGTAGCCGGCCTTTTGGATGGCGCGGAGGATTTCCCGCTCAAGTCCGAAGGTGGTGAAGGGCATGGGGGGATCATGGCGGCTGCTGCCGATGATGACACGGATTTTAATCCGGTAAAAAAGAGCGCGAAGGGGGCGATTTCGAGGCCATTTTCGCACTAACCTCCAAAAGCGACGCACTAATTGGAAAAGCCACGCACTCTCCCTTCTTGATTAGGAGCTGGCCTTTTAACGGGTGGCTGACGTGATTCAGAGAGAGCAACGCAACGACTGCGGGCGACAATCGGGAAACACCGCTTATGGCGTTCAGTTTAAAAAGCCGGGATCAATTCTCCAAGGCTTCATCCACTTTTTCACCGGCCTTTTCGACCGGGCCTTTTGGATTGACGGTGTCCTCAATTTCTTCGACCGCGTCGTCCAATTTTTCGCCAGCTTTTTCGGCGGGACCTTTTTCTTTGCAGGATGAAAGCGCGGCGATCAGCGGAAGTATGGACAAGATGGTTATAAAGGGAAGTTTCATGGATCTGATTTTTGTTAATTTTGAAATGACAGGGATCACTGGCCACTGTCTCAGGCTTTTTTACGGCGGCGGGTGGTGGCAAGCAAGCCTGTGAGAGCGAAAATTGCCAAGGCGGATGGTTCAGGGACGGTCCCGATATTGTCGATGGACCCTGCGATATCGCCGGAGCTCGCGGAGGTGAAGGCGATGCCGATGGATTCCGTTTGGCCGAGGATGAAGGAGAATGGTTGATCGCCACTGATTTGGGACCAACCAAGGCCGTTATCAAAAGGAATGAAGAAGTTGTTGGTGGTATCGAAGGACGGGACGGGAATTGTATATTGCCAGGTCTCATCTTCGGTGAAGTTGGCGAGTTCAAAATAGAATCCGTCAACGGTGCTGGTACTTGCCAGGAATAGATCGAACGTGAAGCCGGTTACGCCTGCCGCCGGATAATCTCCGGTGAATGCGCCAGCGGAAGACAAGCCATCCGCCGCGACATAGAAAGAGCTGTATGCGGTGCCGGAAAAATCAAGCATGTCGGTTGCCGTGTTTTGCTGCAACATTTCGCCACTGGCGACTGAAACGGGGAACCAGCCTTGCTCGTCATCGTCCACGCTGAAGGTTTCCACGAAGAAAAGCGAGGCGGCGGCGGCAGGCAGGGTACAGGCCAAGGAGAAGGAGGATATGATGGCAATGTTTTTCATAGAGGTGTTGGATTGGATATTAATCAAGCCCTGGGACCAAGCGGTCCGGCGGCAGGGATTGTTTTTTGGGTAAGATTGAGGGTCTGATAGGCGCTGCGGAAAATGCAGCCGGCATTTGGATCGATGCGCGGATCGGCGGCAAATGCGACACTGGCGCTTGAGGTCAATACCCAGTTATCGACCTGGGTGCGGGCAGGGGTGACGTCCACTACGGAGTAACCGTGCAGATCGAGATTCAAATCCCGGATCCAGCCATTCACGCCCTTGAGCAGTAGCTCGAAGGTTGCGGCTGAGTTTGAAGAGACATATCCATCCGGTGAGATACCCGGAATACGCTCGGGAGCGCCAACGATTTCGTTGAGATTGTCCGAGGTGACGGATGCGCAGACATACTCAGTGCCAAGGGAAAGGCTGGTCGCCGGAGAATAGGGGGTGGTGGGATCCGCAGGGATATCGCAGGAGAAATTCGAATGGATGTCTCCGGTGAGGAAAACACAGTTTCCAACGGGTGGTCTGCCGGTCCCTACCCCGGCAATCGCACCGAGAATTTGCCTACGGCTCTCATTGTAACCGTCCCATGAATCGACATTGAAAGGGGTGGGGGTTGTGGATGTGGGATCAAGGCCGAATAAAGCCGCCGCATTACCCAAGAAGGAGGGGATGACATAGACGGGAGCCATCTGGACGGAGTTTCCCAGCATTTTCCAACGGGCCGTGGAAATCAGAAGGTTCGCCTGGAGCCAGTTTGTCTGCTGTGGGCCAAGCAAGGTGCGGCTGTTTGAATTGATGGCGGCGGTATCGGCCTGGTTGGCGGGCTGTTTGCTACGATATTGGCGGAGATCCAGC
>JACMMB010000094.1 GCA_014379305.1 Akkermansiaceae bacterium | reverse complement strand
CCATCAGGGAAAAGTCATCGAAGTCCCCAAACCCCTCCTATCCCCGGGGTAAAGAGCGATGTCGCTCCGGTTATCTTCTCCCTCATGCAAAACGCACGCCGGAAGGCTGTCGGCAGTTGTTTGCAGACCCGCCGGACATCCCGGAACGCATTGCTGAGGGAGGAAATGCTCTGCCGGACATCCCGGGACGCTCCCGGAGATCTGGATGAGCACCGCCGGATGTCCGGCAAGCCTTCAGGCAATTGGCAAGAGCGTAAGAAAGCGAGATAGTCATCCCCTTATCAATTCAGATATTCCCCTTTTTCATTTCCGCCACGGCGAAATCGACGGCCCTTGCGGTGAGGGCCATGTAGGTGAGGGAAGGGTTCTGGCAGCCGGCGGAGGTCATTGCGGCGCCGTCGGTGCAGAAAAGGTTTTTCGCGCCCCAGACTTGGTTGTGTTTGTTGAGGACGGATTCCTTCGGTGAGCTGCCCATGCGGGCGGTGCCCATTTCGTGGATGCCGAGACCGATGGCCGGGGGATTGTTCTTGGTGGTGATGCTTTTCGCGCCCATGGCCTCGAGCATTTCCGCAGCATCGTTCATCATGTCCTCACGCATGCGGACCTCGTTTTCCTGGAATTCGGCGTTGGCGACGACCTGGGGCAGGCCCCAGTTGTCGATCTTGTCCGGGCTGAGGCTGATGCGGTTGTTTTCGTAAGGCAGGCACTCGCCAAAGCCGCCCATGCCGATCCCCCACGGGCCGAAGGAGGTGAGTTCCTTTTTGAAATCGGCACCGAAGCCTTCGATCGGACGCGCCCAGTTCTGGCGCATCCCGCTGCCTTGGTAGCCGAAGCCCCGGATATAATTCCTGTTGGTTTTCTCGCTCAAATTCCGGTAGCGGGGGATATAAAAACCGTTCGGGCGACGGCCGAAGTGGATTTTGTCGGCATGGGTTTCGAGAATTCCCTTGGCGCCGACGCCGAGGTGATGATCCATCAAATAGCCGCCGAGCGAGCCACTCTCATCCATGCCGTTGGGATATCGCTTGGATTTTGAGTTCATCAGAATCGCGGTGGAAGCGACCGTGGAGGCATTGAGGAAAATGATCTTTGCGAAATACTCGGTGGTTTCCTTGGTCAGCTCGTCGATCAAACGGACGCCAAGGGCTTTGCTGGTTTCCTCATCATAGATTACGGAATGAACAATGGCATGGGTCCGGAGGGTCAGGTTGCCGGTGTTTTCCGCCGCTTTCAGGGTCGCCGCCTGGCTGCTGAAGTAGGCGCCGAAGGGGCAGCCGCGCATGCAGAGATTCCGGTAATTGCAGGAGGAGCGGCCAAGGGCGATTTGCTCCGGGGTAGGGGCGGTGAGGTGGGCCACCCGGCCAGGGATGACCTTCCGGCCTTTCCATTTCCCTTCGACAGCGGATTTAAGATCCAGCTCGGCGGGGGTCAGATCCATCGGTGGTTGGAATACGCCATCCGGCAGATGGGCAAGGCCCTCCTTCGACCCGCTGATGCCTGCGAACCTTTCCACATAATCATACCAAGGCGCAAGTTCCTCGTATTTGATCGGCCATGGGATGGAGATGCCGTCCTTGGCGTTTGCCTCCAGATCCATCGGGCTCAGCCGGTAGCACTGCTTGCCCCAGAGGATCGAACGGCCGCCGGTGTGATAGCCCCGCAACCAGTCGAAACGCTTTTCCTCAATGTAGGGATGATCCTTGTCATCGACGAAAAGGTAGCCCCATGAGGGCTTGACGGAGTAGCCGGTGCGATTCTGCTTATCCTGCCGCTCCAGCATTCCAAGTGAAGGCCGGTCCTGCCATTGGAGCATCCACGGCGGTGAGTTCGCGGTCTTGTAATCGAGGATGTGCTTGAGTTCGTGGCCGCGCTCGAGGACCAGGGTTTTCAGGCCTTTTTCACAGAGTTCCTTGGCAGCCCAGCCACCGGAGACTCCCGAGCCGACGACGATTGCATCGTAGGTGTGTGCCGCTTTTCCTTTGAGATTGAGATTCATGGATTTTTGTCAGTGGAGGGAAAATCAGTAGGAGTAGGCTTTCTGGCCAGGCTCCAGCGGCATCGAGGCCACCCATTTTCCGGGGGTCATGTGGAATTCGAACGCTTGAGTGGCACCGATCTCGGAATTCACGTAAGTGAACTTGGCCAACTCCTTGAACTGTTGAAGGAAAGTTTCGCGCTGCAATTGGCCCTCCTGTTCGGCTTTCAACTTACCGCTCCTCGCTTCCTGATCGGCTTCGGTAAGAAAAGTCACCTGCTCGGCGGGAGTGAGTTTATCGATGGATTTCCCATGCCGATCCTGGCAGCGCTTCGCCAGATCCGCGAGGCCTGCGGTGATTATTTTCTGATCCTCAGGGAGGTAGCAGTCCTTTAGAATAACCTCGATCCAGCCTGGAACCCCCGCTTCAATGGCTCCCGGGGTCTCCGTTTTCGGGATGATCGCTTCGGCGAGGGCGGCAACCTGTTCGCGCTGCAATGGAGTGAAAAAAGTCAGCTCCGTTGGATCGAAAGGCTCGCCGATTTTTGCGAACACACTCTCGGGTAAAGCCACGCTGCCGCCCAAGGTCATGGCCATGATTTTAAGAAGTTCTCTGCGGTCCATAGGTTTTTGATTCTTTCGTTTGAGAGAAAGCGTAGATGCGCAAATCCCTCCAGCGAGAAAAAACATCGCCGGAGGGATCGATTAAGTTAACAAACCCGGATCCGTGACGGCTCACGTCAGAGCCGCGACGATATGCCCGGCGGTCATGCCGAGTTCTTTCATCACCACGCTCCCCGGAGCGCTGATTCCGAAACGGTCGATGCCGAGCACCTGGCCTTCGGTGCCGACGTATTTCCACCACAGGGCTGAGACGCCCGCCTCGATCGCAAGGCGTCTGGTGCAGGCTTTCGGCAGCACGCTTTCCTTGTATTCCGCAGACTGGCGGTCGAAGCGCTCAAGGCAAGGCATTGAAATAACGCGGACTCCGGCACCTAATTCTGCAGCTGCCTCAACGCAATGCTGGAGTTCGGAACCAGTGCCGATGAGGATCGTGGTGAGTTCGCCTTGTTCTTTCACCGCGACATAACCACCGCGCATCACCCCATTGCGGCGATCTTCAACGGAAAGATGGTTCATTAGAGGAATCGCCTGGCGGGTAAGAATCAAGGCCGTCGGGCCATCGCTGCGGTGCATGGCGGCGATGAACGCACCCGCGGTTTCCTCGGCATCTCCGGGGCGAATGACATCGAGACCGGGAATCACCCGCAGACCGCTGACGGTCTCCACCGGTTGGTGAGTCGGGCCGTCTTCCCCGACGCCTACGGAATCGTGGGTGAAAATGAAGGAAACCGGAAGTTTCGAGAGAGCCGCGAGACGGATTGCCGGGCGAACGTAATCGGCGAAAACACAGAAGGTGGCACCGCTTGCCCGGAAAATTCCATCATAGGCAATGCCGTTGCAGATCGCGCCCATCGCATGCTCGCGAATTCCAAACCAGATGTTGCGTCCGGTTGCATTCAGGCGTGAGAAATCGCCCTCGCCGGCGAGATAGTTTTTGGTGGAACCGAAAAGGTCGGCGCTGCCAGTCAGGAATTGGGGAATCGCTTTGGCAAGATCATTGATAACCTTGTTTCCGGCGGATCTGGTGGCGTCTTTGTAATCGGCAGGGAAAGCTCCGATGCGATCGCTCAGGTCGGTTGGAGTCGTGAGGGCGATGCCTTCGGTGAGTTCCGCGGCGAGTTCCGGATTGGCTTTGGCCCATGCATCATAAGTTGCCTGCCATGCCTTGAAGACGATGGCTTGGGCTTTGCCGCGCTCCGCGAAGTAAGTTTTGGTTTCCTCGGAAACAAAGAATAGTTCGTCTGCCGGGAGACCGAGACCGGCGCGGGCCTCGGCAATGAATTTCGCACCGCCTTCACCGTGAGCTTTGGCCGAGCCGGCCACTTCGGGAATTCCTTTCCCGATGAGCGTCCTCGCAATGATCACCTTCGGCTTGCCGTCATCGTTTGCCTTGGCGACCTGAAGGGCCTTCTCCACGGCGGCGAGATCATTTCCGTCGATGACAACCGCATCCCAGCCTTGGGAAGTGAAATATTGCTCGGCGTTTTCGCTTTGCGTAAGTTCAGCCATCGCGTCGAGGGTGACGTCGTTGCTGTCGTAAATGAGAATGAGGTTGTCCAAGCCATTGTGGCCGGCAAAGGCGATTGCCTCTTTGGCGACGCCTTCCTGCAAGCAGCCATCTCCGTGAAGGGCCACAACGTGGTGATTGAAAAGCGTGTGCTCCGCAGTGTTGTAATATGCGGCGGCCCGTTTTCCCGAAAGGGCGAAGCCAACGGCATTTGCGATACCCTGGCCCAAAGGGCCGGTGGTTGCCTCGACCCCCGGGGTTTCATGGAACTCAGGGTGTCCCGGAGTGATCGAGTGAAGCTGGCGGAAGTTCGCCACCGCATCCTTGTCGACCGCGTAACCGGAGAGGTGCAGCCAGCTATAAAGAAACATCGAGCCGTGGCCCGCGGAGAGGATGAAACGGTCGCGGTTGAGCCAGCGGGGCGCTTGCGGATTGAAATTCAGGGATTCACCGAAAAGCACGGCACCGATTTCGGCACAGCCGAGCGGCAGACCCAGATGGCCGGAATTGCAGGCGTGGACGGCGTCCATGGCGAGGCCACGGGCCTCATTGGCGGCGGTAGATAGTGCAGTCGTGTTCATAAAATTCGCCTCCGCTGCGTTTCATGTGCGCGAAGTGCGGAAACCCTAGGAATCTGCTACCTCTTGACAAGCCTACATCGCAAATTTTGGTATCGGCAACTCAACTTCGGTTCATGGCAACCAGTTCCGCGTAGCATATACCCTTTCCGCCAAACAAATCCAACGCGCTGCCGACAGTCACATCGACCAGACCGCGACCCGCTGTGGCGACGATATTCACATCCGCCATGGTTGCCGCACCACCTGCGTAAGTCACCGGGCATTTCCCCCAGCCACCTAAAAATCCAACCAATTCCTCGTCCACCCCTCCGCACAACCCCTCCACATCCGCAGCGTGAATCAGGAACTCGTCGCAAAATGGCAAGAGCCTGTCCAAAGTCGCATAACTGACAGACAGCTCCGTCATCGTCTGCCAGCGGTTCATTGAAACCCGCCAACCGTCGGGGACTTTGCGGCAGGATAGATCAATCACCAATCGGTGTTTACCGGTGATTTTCACCAGATTCATAAGCGCTTCTTCCAGAAAATGCCCGTTTTTGTTGAACAACGCCGAAGTCACAATGACATGGCTCGCACCCGCCTCCAGCCATTCCACGGCGTTTTCAGCCCGGATTCCCCCTCCAACCTGGAGCCCTTCAGGCCAGCCTGCCAAAGCCTCTTTCGCCGCCGCCTCATTTCCTTTTCCGAGCATGATCACATGCCCGCCCTGCAAATGGTCTTCGCGGAACTTTTTCGCAAACCACGCGGCTGGCTTCTCGGAAACGAAATTTTCTCTCGGCCCCGGACCTTCGTCCCTCAAGCTGCCGCCAATAATCTGCTTAACCTTCCCTTCGTGGAGATCGATGCACGGGCGGAAACGGCATTTCATTTAGTGACCACAATCGTCTCACCACCACAGATCGTGCAAGTCGAAGGATAGTCTTGGACGAAATTCCCTGGCATGCACTTGCAGGAAGGCTTCATCGTTTCCGGATCCAATGGCGGATTGACCGCGCAAGACGTTGTAAATCCAACTAAACCCAGAAATACTATGGGAAAAATCAACTTTATTACCATAAATTTAGTTTCGTATAAGTAATTATCAGTGAAATTGAATATTGGCCAGAACTAAAATATCTCAGCCAAGCGACGCCGTTCTCTTAATAAATCCATTGGCGGTTTATCTTCTTACTTTCATGCACAATCTAAAATACCCACAATTTCCGCAGTGAAGTATCTGCTCACCTTCGTTTTTCTACTCGGTTCCGTGAGCATGGGGGAGTCACTCGATTCGCTTTTGAAATCCGCGAAAGCTGCGATGAAGACCGGCCTCTGGGATGTCGCAGCGGTTAAATTCAACCTGGCAATCAAGACCGCTGACATCACCCCCGAGCAAAACCAAGAGAGCCT